>CBDUUF010000171.1:0-4486 GCA_965370375.1 uncultured Desulfuromonadaceae bacterium | reverse complement strand
TCATGTTGGCGCAACAGAAATGAGTGTTGGCATCGCTACAGTATTTGGAAGATAATACAACGTGACCAAAAAGAAAAAACTTCGCAGCGGATACACCACCGGCGCTTGCGCCGCGGCGGCGGCCCTCGGTTCGGCGCTGATGCTGCGCGACCAGCAGGCTGTTGCCTCCGTCGACTTACCGTTGCCGACCGGAGACCGGGTCAATTTCAAAATCGCCGGGCAGTTGTTCGATCGAGCACAAGCCAGCTGTTTCGTGGTCAAGGATGCCGGTGACGATCCGGATGTGACCCACGGCGTCGAGGTGCATGTTGAAGTAAAGCGTTGTGCTTCTCCGGGGATTGAACTGGTGGCCGGACGCGGTGTCGGTCAGGTGACCAAGCCGGGTCTACCGGTGGCGGTCGGTGAACCGGCGATTAACCCGGTGCCGCGACAGATGCTTGAACAGGCTCTGACCTCGGTGTTCGGTGACGCGTTGTCAACTCAAGGCGCGGTAGCGACCATTACGATTCCAGATGGCGAAAAACGGGCCGAGCGGACGTTGAATGCCCGGCTCGGCGTTGTTGGCGGACTGTCGATTCTCGGCACCACTGGCATCGTTCGGCCGATCTCACATCGGGCCTGGACTGACACCATCGACACCGCTATCGATGTCGCTTTGGCCAGCGGCAGCAACTGTGTAGTGCTGGTCACCGGTCGCAGCAGTGAACAGGTTGCCGAGACCGAGCTTGATCTGCCGGAAGAGGCGTATGTCATGATGGGTGACCACGTCGGTTATGCCCTCGAGGCGTGTCTGCGCAAGCAGGTGCCGCAAATCATCGTCGCTGCGCAGTTTGCCAAACTGCTGAAAATTGCCTGCGGTCATCGTCAGACGCATGTCAATTCATCAAAACTCGACCTGGCGCAACTGGCCGCCTGGGGGCGTCTGGCCGGCCTTGACGCGACGACTTCGAAAGCGATAGAGTGTGCCAACACTGCGCGGGAGGTGTTTACCTCTTTTACCGGTGTACAGCGGCTGGTCGATCGGGTTGCGACTGAAGCGCTGACCCATATGTGCAACTGGGTGTCCGGACAGGCGCTCGAGTTGCTGTTGATCGGGTACGACGGGACTGTGGCCGGTCGTTTCCCCTCTGCTATAATAAAAGGTGAGTTATGAAAACGATTTATGTAATCGGTGCAGGCGTTGAGGGCCAGGAGGGCTTCGGCAGTCGGGCTCTTGAGCTGATCGATCAGGCTGAACTGTTGATTGGCGGTGAACGCCAGTTGGCGCTTTTTCCCGATTTCAGTGGTGAAAAAATAGTTGTCGGGGCGCATCCGGCCGAGGTGGTCGGCAACTTGGCCCAGGAGAGTCGGTTGACCGTGGTCCTGGCGTCCGGTGATCCGCTGTTTTTTGGCATCGGTCGCCTGCTGCTGCGCAACCTGCCGGCAGAACGTCTCGAATTTGTCCCGAACGTCACCTCCATCCAGTACGCCTTTGCCAAGATCCGTGAGCCGTGGGACGATGCAGTGTTTGTTTCCGCCCATGGTCGCGGCGTCAAAGGTGCGGTCGACCGGATCGTTGCCAACGATAAGGCGGCGGTATTGACTGATGCGGTTAACACCCCGGCGGCGATCGCTCAGGAATTGATTGATCGCGGTCGTGACGGTTACTCAGCCTTCCTGTGTGAAAATCTCGGTACGGCCGATGAGCGGATCATCGAGACCGATGTCAAAGGGCTGGTCGAGGTTGATGCCGCGCCGTTGAATGTGTTGATCCTGATCAAGGCGTACGAATCGGCCGATGCGCAGTATGTGCCGACCCTCGGTATTCCGGATGATCAATTTGCCACCGTGCGTAAGCTGATAACCAAGGAAGAGGTCCGGGTGGTAACCCTGGCCAAGCTGAAACTGCGCCACGATATGACGCTCTGGGATGTCGGCGCCGGTTCCGGCTCGATCAGTATCGAGGCCGATCATCTGCTGCCGAATGGCCGGATTTTTGCGATTGAACGCAACGAGGAGTGCCGGGCTTTTATCAAACAGAATCTGGGTAAATTCAACACCAGAAATGTCGCCCTGGTTGAAGGGGTTGCTCCGGAGTGTCTCGACGATCTGCCTGATCCGGATCGGGTTTTTATCGGCGGCAGCGGCGGGCAACTCTGGAAAATTCTCGAAATCGTCGACCGGCGACTACCGGCTGATGGCCGGATCGTCCTCAATGCCATCACCCTTGACACCCTGACCTCGGCCATTGAATTTTTTGACAATTCCGGCTACGAAGTAGAAGTAACAACCGTCAACATCGCCCGGACCCGGCCGTTGACCGATTACAAGATGTTCGAAGCCTACAATCCGGTCTATATCCTGTCCGCGGTCAAGGAGGGGTGATGACTGAGGTAGCTGTCGGCCAGTTTGTGGCTATCGGCGTCGGGCCCGGCGATCCGGAACTGCTGACGCTTAAAGGCGGCCGTCTGTTGCAGGAGGCTGACGTGATATTGGCGCCGGTCGGCGAACGTTCTGAGCGTTCACTGGCGGTCGAAACGGTGGCCTTTTTGCTCGACACCGAGCGGCAGCAGGTGGTCTCTGTATCCTGCCCGATGCGCAGTGATGAGGAAGATCGATCTGGTCGCTGGGCACAGATCGCTGCCGACATTGCCGCGTTGGTTCGTGCCGGCAAGAAAGTTGTCTTTGTCACTCTGGGCGACCCGATGTTCTATTCGACCTATCTCTACCTCTATCGTGAACTGCAGAATAATTTTCCTGATATCCCGGTAACCACCGTTCCGGGTGTAAGCTCGATTAATGCCGCCGCCGGTCTTGCGGCGCTACCACTGGGCCTGGTCGATGAAACCTTTTCGGTGGTGCCGGCAACCGCAACGGATAGTGCCATCGAAGCGGCGCTGGCCAGCTCCGGTACCGTTGTCCTGCTTAAGGTTTACCGGGCATTTGATCGGCTGAAAGCGTTACTTGGTCGACTCGGTCTGGAGCAGAATGCGGTCTATGTGCGCCGGATTGGTCTCGAAGGTGAAAAAGTTATTCATGACTTGAACAAGGTTGCAACCGATGACCTCGATTACATGTCGATGATCCTGGTACGACAGAAAGGGGCCGAGCATGTCTGATCTGTCGGTCCTGTATGTCGGTGCCGGGCCGGGCGACCCGGAGTTGATAACGGTCAAGGGGTTGAAGTCTCTGCAACAGGCTGATGTGATTATTTATGCCGGCTCGCTGGTCAACCCGGCTCTGCTTGAAGATTTGCGACCGGAGGTCGAGATTCATGACAGCGCGCCACTGAACCTTGATCAGGTGATGGAGTTAACCCTGAGCGCAGTGCGGGCCGGGAAAAAAGTTGTCCGCCTGCATACCGGCGACCCGGCGCTCTACGGGGCAATCCAGGAACAGATGGAAGTGCTCGACCGGCACAATGTCGATTATCGGGTGATCCCCGGAGTGACGGCGGTGTTTGCCGCCACCGCTGCGCTGCAACAGCAGCTGACCCTGCCCGGGGTCTCGCAGACGTTGATCTTGTCACGCCGTGCCGGCCGGACTCCGGTGCCTGAACGCGAAGAACTCAAAAACATTGCCCGCATCGGTGGCACCCTCTGCCTGTATCTTTCGGTCGGGATGATCGAGGAAGTCGTAGCCGAACTGTTGGCCGGTGGCGTATTCACCCCCGCAACGCCGGCGGCGGTCGTCAGTCGCGCCAGTTGGCCTGATGAACAGTCGTTGCGCGGGACGTTGGCCGATATCGCCGCTAAAGTGCAGGCGGCCGGAATCAATCGTCAGGCGGTGATCCTGGTTGGCGAGGTGTTGTCCGCACCCGAACACGGGGTGCCGGAAAAATCAAAACTGTACGATCCCGGTTTCAGCCACGGCTACCGTCAAGGCACAGATGTACCCTGAGGCAGGAGGAGAAGTGTGAAGCTGGCAATCATCTCACTGACCGGCCGCAGCGTTCTGCTCGCCCGTGATCTTGGGCAAGCGCTACCGGAGGCCGAGGTTTACGTCCCGTCCCGTTTTGCCCACCCGGATGATCAGTATGTTTATACCGAACCGGTAACCAAGCTATTGCCGCAGTTGTTCGGCCGGGTTGACGGGCTGGTCTGCATTATGGCGACCGGGATCGTTGTCCGCGTGCTTGCGCCACACCTGCGCAGCAAAGCGGTTGATCCGGCGGTCTGCGTCATGGATGAGGCGGGTGAAAATGTGATCAGCCTGCTCTCCGGCCATCTCGGTGGAGCGAATGAGCTGGCCCGCGATATCGCCACGCTCTGTGGTGGTCGGCCGGTGATTACCACCGCGACCGATGTTAACGATTTGCCGGCCTGGGATGATATCGCCCGACGTGAGGAGCTGGCAATCGCACCGTTGGCAAATGTCCGCCGCCTCAACAGCCTGCTGCTGGAGCGTGAAGCGATTATTCTGGTTGATCGGCGGCAGCGCATTGCGCAATATTACAGCGAATTACCGAATGTTCAGCTTATGGAGAATCTGGCCGAGGCGATGAAGT
>CBDUUF010000170.1:0-4488 GCA_965370375.1 uncultured Desulfuromonadaceae bacterium | reverse complement strand
ATTATTTTAGGCATAAACGCAACAATTTTCAACCATGCGTTAAAATAAAGCTTCGGGCCAACCTTTCAACTAATTGAAATATTGTATTATTAATTTTTCCGATAGTGATCAATCCGTTGTTTTTTCCGCAACCATTTCGGCAACAATCTCTTTCAAGCGTTGGGTCGGCTTAGGCCCTAGGAGCATACGCCCCGATAAACGGCGCGCTGTCGCGCAGCAAACATGAGGCTCAACTTGGTGTTTTATTAGCATCAAAATGACTGATAGCCATGCTAATAATAACAATGCGTTACAGTTTTTTTGATAATAGGCTGTCCGAGAATAGAAGAGTCCCAGCCAAAAGAAATAGCATGAATTTGGCTCGGGCAATCTGAATTAAATAGAGCCATGACCCCACCCTTAAAACCGCATCTCGTCGATTTCAACCACCATTTACTGTTTCCGACAAACATTTTCGACCGGCTTTCAGAGGAACACGAGAGCTATCTTTATCGCGACCTGCTCACCAACTGGAACCACCAGTGTTGAATCGAAGACTTACCCTTTATATATATATCGCACGGATGCATTGCCCAAACTTCCGGGTTCTAAGCGATTTAAGGAAAGACAACGCTGAGTTTTTCCAAAATTGCTTTAAGCAGACAGTGATATTGACGATCGAGTTAAAGATGGCGACGCTTGGCCACATAAGCCTGGATGGTTCAAAGTTCAAGGCGAACAGTTCGAAGTACAAAGCGATGAGCTACAAGCTGAAAGAGAAAGAGCAGGAACTTATGACCCAAATTGGTACATTGATTAAGCAGACCAGCCAGTGTAACGTAGCAATAGACGGGTCTTGCGACCCGTATCCAGACTTTCAGTCCGTAATACTAACCCACAGCTTTAGCTGGTGGTTGTAAGTCCTCACCGCGTCCTACATATTGTCAAGCGCAAGAAAGTGCTGAACGGCAGGCGGATCGCCTATCGCCTTTCGGGGCATCCTTCCCACCCTTCTATGCGTGGATTATCGGCTGCCGGCTTCCTGTGCTTGGCTTTTACACCCGTTGTTCCACACGCCTTCCGGCCTGCCTTCGTTTTATCCGCCTCCTTGCCACAATCAACGAGGCGCTGACGGCGATGACAAGCAACGCCAGAGACAGCTCCAGCAGCACAAATGCGCCGATCTTGAACCAAGCGAAGTCCGGATGAACGAAACGTACCAGCCAGCCGCCCGCTTCGTTCGCCAGGGCGGAAAGATAGGTCAGCCCGCTCAGCCAGATCTTGACCGGCACCGAGAGGCTGGTCATCAGCATCAGATGGGTGAGGGTCAGCACCAGCATGCCCATGGCGAACAGATGAAAGTGGGCGACTTCGAGCAAGCTTTGATAGCTTCTCGGCTGAGTGAAGTCCTCCTCCGACCCCAGATAGTAAGCGATTACCGAATCGGGCGTGAGTCCCATCTTGTGAAAATACATCATGCCATTGCTCACCCACAGTAGGGCGATATAGCCAAGAAACATCAGGATAACGGCATTAATCAGCAATTGCCGCTGCTGTTCTCCGGTGACGAAGTAGCGCATCAGTTTTGCCCCTTCTTAACGGCAACCTGAAAAACGGCAAGCACCTTGCGGGCGCTGTCGAGCGCGCTGCGTGAGCTCAAGGTCGCACCGGTGATGCCCTGAACGTCCCTGTTAAAATCGAGTGCTTCCAAAGGGCGGCTGTATAGCTGTTCGAACCAGCGTGCAGGCGGCTGATATTCAGGCGGCTCATGAAAAGCGAGTACCTCGATCTGGCGCAGTTCGCCTTCGGGCGACAGTATAATGAGCAAGGTTTCCGGCCGGGTACGCACAGTATGCGTTTCGATCGCCGCGTAGCCTAACAGTTTTTCTCCCTGCTTGCCTACGTAAAAACTGAACAGTGCGGAGTCGATCTTCACCTTGGCCTGTCGTTGGATCTCCTCGATCTGCCCGTCGGTGAGAAACAGTGACAATACCTCGACCCGGGCATGCTCGCCGAATGCAATCTCCATCGCCTCCTTTTTGCTGTAGAAAATTTTGCCGAAGCCGTTGCCGGCCGCCAGCAGAAGAAGCAAAACGGTGAAAAAAAGGAAAGCACGCCTGGTTTTTGTCTTCATCGTGTATGGTGTGTACCGCTTATTTTGGTCAGTGATTAAAAAACGAATCCGAATCCGAGGTTGAAATCATCCGGAACGCTGCCCCGTTTGGCGGTGAAGTTGCGATAGTCGGCCTTGATCACGACATTGGGAATCGGCTTGTATTGCAGGCCGAACTGAACGATCTGACGGTCGAGGTTTTCGATGTCGGGAAAGCCGGCCGGCGCCGTGGCGATCGGATCCAGCTTCTCGAAACGGAAAAACGGTGTAAGGGACTGTGATGTCTCGGGAAATAACAGCGGAAGCACATTATACCCGATTTCCGTATACCAACCGAAATTCGAGCTGCCAATGGTCTCGCCCTTCGCTGCGCTGAGCGTGTTGGCATTGTCGATGTGTCCCCAGGCGCCGAGCGCACGGAATTTCCAACCCTTGTATTTCCACTGCATGTGTGCTTCGTACAGCTGGGTGAAGGCGGAAACCTTCTGGAGGCTGATCTGATCACCCACCGGTATGGCAAGCGTTTGGTTCTGCCCGGAGTTGCCGAGGTAGACGGAAGTTCCGAACTGCAGTTCCGGGAAGGAGGGTGGCACATAGAGCAGCTGGGAGACGGAGGCCCAGTCTTCGGAAAGCGCCTTGCTGCCGCTCTGGCGGCCGCCGCGAATGCCCTCTGAAGTGAACCCGCTGGCATTCAGGCCGTTGACGGCATACATGGTGTAGTTCAGGCCGGGCATCAGCTCGCCGAAGATTCCCGCGCCGTTTTCGCGCCAGGTGGAGGGAATGATGCGGCGCTCCACTTCCGGTCGGTTATTGCCGAAGTAGAAGGGCGGTTCATGGATTTGGTTGATGAAGCCCATCGGCATCAGCACCAGACCGGCGCGGATGTTGACCATTGGGTCAATAAAAAAATCCAGGGCAGCAAATTCCACCGATACCGAACCGCTCTTTCCCGTCGAGGCGTGCTCGAACTCGATCTCACTGTTGAACAGAATGTTGTCGGTCCATTTGTAGCCGGCATAGAGAACGAAACGCACCAGATCGGTGTTGTCTTTTTTGCCGTCCGCATCACTGACAATGGACTGATAACGCCCTTGACCATAGCCGCCGAGCGAAAGCCCTTTGTCGACATGATAGACCTTCGAAGCCGCCGGCCCAAGGCCATATTCACTTTTGAGTTCCGGCTCTTCCGGAATGACCAGTTGGGTGCGCAGCTTCTCGACCGCCTCGGTGAGGATGTCGGTCTTGCGGCTGACCTCCTCAATATCCTCTTTCTCTTTCGCTGCCGATTTCGTTTCGCCTTCCGCAGATGCAGCCTTCTCCACATGTGGTTTTCGTTCGGCCTTCAGTTCATCGATCTCTTTCTGCTGTGTCTGAATAATGTTCCACAGTCCCTCCACGGTCTTCGGTTGCTCAATGCTCCAACCGGTGGTGCTCGCCGCCAGAAGCGTCGATGCAAGCCCCATTTTCAGCAACATCTTGGTACCTTTTTTCATTGCATGCCCTTTGGATAAAAAGGGTTAGTTTAGCAGTTATCTAAACGCAAATGCAAATGATTAACGTTACGTTGAGCGATTACAAAAATCAGAAGCAGGAAATCCACTGCTGCGTGTCTGGATACTGGCCATTGACACTACACACGTAATAAAAAAATCAACCCTAGGAGCGCGCCGTATACCGGGGCGTTTGCTCCTAAGAGTGAAAAAATTGCACATAGTCAACCAGAAAATATCAGACAGGAAAACCACTCTTTGGTAATTTCACGTTAATGGAAGGAGAGTAAAGGTGGCGTTCTGGGTCTATGTTCAGACAACCTGATCTCGTGTTAGCCCAAAACCCGTCGGGGTTTATAAAAACATCATGGATATCAACAACTAACAAGATTACCGTCCAATTAAGTCGTCATCCCTTCCGCGATTCTTTTATGGTACGTTTCGCCGCACGCGACTACTCCGTAATCTCGGTTAGAATGCGGTACTGTTTACCAAGCCCCTCTCAGTTGAGTCCAGTTACCGCTTCTCAAACAGCTTTGTTGGCGACATCGGCTTATACGCCCGTTATGAGAAAGTTCGCGGTTGGCGCATTCAAGACCGGGAAGTTGGTGTAGACTGGTGGTCACACAGACAAGTCCCCGTCAAAGCGGATTATCGCTCCAATGGCAATGATATCAATCCCGCTTTAAGTTTGAACGGTTTTGATCTCGGCATTGGTAATGAGTTTTAACCACCAGCCGACAACCTGTAAATGCTAACATCACCGCCTGTTAACGCCAGAGTACGATGAAAGACAGAATAAAAAAGCAATTATTAGGCATCCTCTATAAAGCCTACCGCTACATCGGGCTGGCAACCGCTGTTATCACCATTGCCATTGCAGCAACTGGAATAATGATTAACCAT
>CBDUUF010000169.1:0-4516 GCA_965370375.1 uncultured Desulfuromonadaceae bacterium | reverse complement strand
CGAAAATCCATGGGTGCAGCCGGTCACGCCGTTACATCAGGCCAAGCTGGCGTTGGTTACAACTTCGGGTATTCATCATCTGGAGCAGCCGCCATTTGATATGAGTGATGCTGACGGCGATCCGAGTTACCGGCTACTCAATGGCGAGAAGCTGTTTGCGGGGTTCGAAATTACGCATGATTATTATGACCATACCGATGCGCGTAAGGATCCGAATATTATTTTCCCGCTGGACCGATTAAATGAATTGGTCAGCGAAGGTGTGATCGGCAGCCTGGCAGCAACCCATTATTCTTTTATGGGGCATATCGATGGGCAGCACATCGCCACGTTGGTCGAAAAAACTGCCCGGGAGGTCGCCGGCAAGCTAAAGGCGGAGGCTGTTGATCTGGTGTTGTTAACCCCGGCCTGAGGCATCTGCAATCAATCCGTGGGATTGATACAAAGAGAAATTGAAAAAGTCGGGATCGCCACAATCGGGATTTCTATCGTCAGAGAATACTCTGAAAAAGTTAAGCCGCCGCGCACTGTTTTTTTGCGTTGGCCATTCGGCCATCCGCTCGGCGAACCTGGCAACATTGCGCAGCAACGAGCGGTAGTCTATGAGGCTTTACGAGCGCTGTATCAGATTGACCAGCCGGGGACTATTGTCGACTTGCCGTTTCGCTGGCGACGCGAAAAGTATGATGATTACCAGTCGCCGTCAGCGGCTGAGTTGTCATGATGAAAATAAGCCTGATATTTATATGTTGGGTTTTTTTATATGAACTGTTTTGGAGTAGGAATGTCACAATCTGAACAACAGAGATCCGGTGCCTTGTATGTACTGATGGCAGCGACCCTCTGGGGGACGACCGGTACTGCACAGGCATTTGCGCCGGCTGGTTTCGATCCGCTGGTGATCGGAACCTTGCGTCTTGCTATCGGTGGTGGCGCCATGTTGCTGCTGGCTCTTTTCCAGGGAGGATTTGCTCAGCTGCGGGGTTGGCCTGTCCGAATCACCATAGCCGCAGCCGCGTTTACGGCCCTTTATCAGGTCTGTTTTTTTGCCGGGGTGGCTAAAACCGGAGTCGCCGTCGGGACGATAGTCGGTATCGGCAGTGCACCGGTGGCCGGAGGGATTCTCGGCTACTTGTTTCGCGGTGAGCGACCGGGACGCAATTGGTTCATTGCCACGGCTCTGGCGATTATCGGCTGTATGTTCCTGGTCTTCAGTAGTGGTGGCGAAGTGCAGATTGATACGGTTGGCGTGGCGTTGGCGATCGGCGCCGGTGTCGCCTATGCGGCTTATGCCCTGGCCTTTAAGGGTTTGCTGGAGCAGCGTAAACCCATAACCTCTATTGCTGTAATTTTCTGTCTCGGTTCTTTTATGCTATCCCCGTTCTTGTTTGAACGTGAATTTGCATGGCTATTTCAGCCGCGGGGAATCGGCGTGGTTTTGCATCTTGGACTGATGACGGCGGCATTGGCTTACTGGTTGTTTGCTCGTGGACTGCAGATGGTGTCGGTGGCGAACGCGATGACCCTGACTCTGGCCGAGCCGCTGACCGCCGGTTTGCTCGGGCTGTTGATTCTTGGCGAGCAGTTGAACCCGATCGCTTTTGTCGGTATCGCGTTGATTTTCAGCGGCTTGGCCGTTCTGTCGCTGGCCGGGAAGCCGGTGCCGGACAGTCCGGCCGATTTTGCCGGGTAGGTGTGAGGCGGAGCAAAAAAGGTTGCCTGTCGAGCTGTTAGTTTTATTTGTCAGGCCGGTGTTGCAACAGTATGGAGACAGGCGGCTGGTCTCGATTAATTAGTCAAATAATACGTTGGTCGCTATAATTCGGCCAAGGCAATAATAGAACACCTTGAATTTGCAAGGTGTTTCGGGTTAAATTAAAAAACGGTGCCGGATGGCTGGAGGGGTTATACGTAACCGAACCTGATTTGCCAGTTTGATTTACCTACGAGGTTGTTAGATGTCTTTTACCGGTGATCTTGAAGACCTGCCCATTGTCGACGTCATCCAATTGATGCACTCGACGCGCAATTCCGGGATTCTGCATATTAATGGCAAGCGCGGCGAGAGCCAGCTGGTCTTTAAAAAAGGCTATATTGTTGGTGCCAGTCATCTGAATAATGGTATTCGCATTGGCGATATTCTGGTCTCACATGGCGCTATCAGCGAAGAGGCCCTGCAGGAAGCGCTCAGCATCCAGCACACCCCCGGCACACCCCGGCGTCCGCTCATTGTCACCCTGCTTGATTGGGGTATGGTGGAGGAGCAGCAGGCATACACCGCACTGAAATCGTTGATCGAGTTGACTCTGGTCGAAGTTCTTACCTGGCGCAAAGGAACGTTTACCCTTGAAGCGAAGGATGAAGTTGCGGCCGATGAATTCAAATACTATCCGGAAGAGCTGGAGCGGGAGATCAACGTTGACGTCCAGAGTATTTTGATGGACGCCCTGCGGATATTTGACGAAAAAATGCGTGATGGTGAGTTGACGCTTGAGACGGAAGAGGAAGCAGCTGACACATCCAGCTCAATTACCGCAGACTTGCTCGGTCTGGATGATCTCGATCAACTCGATCGCAAAATCCCCGGAGTCTATCAGGGGCTGGATGATACTGAAGCAGATCAGCAAAAATCCAAACCGGCACCGCCACGGCAGATTTCAGTGGTGCGGCGGCTGAACGAGTTTTTAGCCATCCTGCCTAATTTACAAACACTGCCCGAAATTGCCGATGGCGTTCTGCAGTTTGTCGCCACCATCTTCGATCGGGCGCTAACCATGGTTGTCCGTCCGGATGGGCTGGTTGCAGAGAAATCAATCGGCATTGCCCAGATCAGAGAAGACGGGATAGCTCCGGCGCTTGGCTTCAAAGTGTTACTCGAAGAAAGTTCCCTGTTGCAACAGGCAGCGCAATCAGGGGAACTCTATTGTGGCCCGACGGATGCTGCGGTAAAGGCGCAGCTGCAGGATAAGTTTGGTGCACCGACCGATCCGACAATATTGCTGTTGCCGGTTAAGCGCTTTGGTCGGCCAATCTTTATGATTTATGCTGATTTCGGTACGGTAGCTAAAGTTGAGGTGCCGGTCGAAATTATGGAGATGATGGTCGATCAGGTTGCCGAGGCGTTGGAATACGCCGGAGCGTAAATCAATTCTGGATAGAGTTACGCAGTGATGCGATTAAGTAAACGAGGTGAGATTATGGATTTAGCAATTTTAAACCAGATACTCGGCATTGCTTTTGAGAAGCGGGTGTCGGATGTTCATTTTGAAGTTGACAACCCACCGTTCTTTCGTGGTCGTGGGCAGTTGATTCGCTCCAAACTGTCGCATTTGACGGCAGAAGATACTGAGTTTATCGCCACCACAATCCTGGAGCACAACGGCCGGACGCTCACCGACGATCTGCGCGAAACCGACGCCTCCTACGCGCTCGATGATGGCGGTCGCTTCCGCGTAAGTATTTTTCGGCAGCGCGGCAGTTTAGGTATCGTCATGCGGGTGATTCCGCCGCATATCGGGACGCTGCATGAGCTTAATCTGCCGGAGGTGTTGCAGGAGATCGTCAAGGCTCCGAACGGTCTGGTTCTGGTCACTGGCCCGACCGGCAACGGCAAGTCAACGACGCTGGCGTCGATGCTTAACTTGCTCAACTACAATATGGATTACAACATCATCACGGTTGAGGATCCTATTGAATTTATTTTCAAGTCGGGTAAGAGTTGCATCATTCAGCGTGAGGTCGGTATTGATACCGAAGGTTTCAGTCAGGCGTTAAAGGCGGCGTTGCGGATGGATCCGGACGTAATTATGGTCGGTGAGATGCGTGATCTTGAAACTATAGATGCGTGCATAAAGGCAGCAGAAACTGGCCACCTGGTTTTCTCGACCCTGCACACCCAGGGGGCGGTCTCGACCATCAATCGTATCCTCGGCAACTTCCCGCCCGACTCGCAAGAGATCCTGCGTCAGCGGTTGGCGGATATTCTGGTTGCTACCGTCTCACTGCGCCTGGTCAAGGACAAGAGCGGCGAGGCGCTGGTTCCAGTGGTCGAAGTTATGCGCACCACGACCACCATTCAGGCCTGTATCCGCGATGGCCGTCTGGATGAGATCGAGAAGCATATCGAAAATGGTCGCTCCGAGTATAATATGCAGACCATGGATCAGCATCTGGTCACACTCTGTGAACAGAAGATTATTACCGTTGATGCGGCAAAGCAGGTGTCACGTTCGATGGATCTGGAGCGCAAGCTGATGTTTACCTGAGCATGTGCGATAACTGCTGATACAAGTGGCCGGTTCCATTTGTCTGGAGCCGGCCTCTTGTTGTCTTGTATCAGGTGTTATTTTTCAGCCACGATACCAGGTGCGAAAGCATTTGGTCCAGCGAACCAGAAACTCTTCGTAGAAGAAGTCCATCGCCGTACGGAAAATAGCTCCCCATTTAAAGTTCACCGGACGGCTCTTCCAGAACAACTCGCGCTTATCACAAACGGTAGAAACACTAAAAGCATGAA
>CBDUUF010000168.1:0-4541 GCA_965370375.1 uncultured Desulfuromonadaceae bacterium | reverse complement strand
CGGTTCTGAGACCGGCATCCCCGGCCAGATTTGAACCAGGCCCGAGCCGATCAGCTGGTTGCCGATCCACTGAGAAAACTGGCCGATGGAGAGTACCAGGCCGCTCTTCTTGCACAGGAAATGTGGGATATAGGGGAGTTTTACCGCATGATCGCGGTAGACGAGCACACCGAACATAAAGTCGAGCAGGCGTACGCCGAGGCTACGGCGGCTCTTGCCAATCGGATCTTTCAGGTAGAGCACCTGCTCGTCGCTGACCGGTGCCGCCATCGGAATCTGCGTCGGGTCGAAGTCGGGAAAACTCGCTTTCAACGCCTTGCCGCGAGTAACCACGCCGGAGACGCCGAAGCCGATGTCGTCGGCCCGCTCGTAGCATACCACCTGCAACGGCATACCGGGCATGACCTTGCTCTCGAGCAGAATCGATCCATCCTCAGCCGTCATGGCCTGACTGAGGGTGTGCAGAAAACCGGCCGTCGCCGGCCCGAAGCCGACGCAGGCGATATCGACATCCATCGTTTGCCGTTCAATAGTCATGTCATGTTCCCCGTTAGCGTGGATAGTCGAGGGCTTCGGGAATCATAACCTGGGCGAGAGCTGCGGACGCCCGGTCTTTCGACAGACGTGAGCCGGTCATGCAGACATCGAGCCGGGCCCGCAGCTTGACGAAGCCGGAACGACAGCTTTTCGCACACGGACCGGCCTTTTCGATATGCGTCCCGTCTTTTTCAATAGTGTCACCAAAACCGCGTGCGTAACTGGCGATGCCCGGCATGATAGTGTCGAGGGCGTCGATATCATCTCCCTCATGGCAGCACTCATGATCCTCGTCGTCCCAGTGTGGATGGAGATGATAGCCATAGGCCAACTCAGCACATATCCGTCCGACTTCACCGGCCGCACGGGCCGCCTGTACATGACAAAGATCACTAAAGAAATTCACATACCCTTCAAGACCCTCGGCGACCACCGGATTCTCCGGGCCCTTCTGTTCAAGCTCGAGCATGTCAAGGATCTGGCAACGTGAAGCGAGCAGCCAGCAGAGTGCATCGGCAAAAGGAAAGACCACGCCGTGACGTGAACTGTGGTACAGCGGATTGCCGTCGGCGTCGTCAGTCTTCTGCAGGTAATCGAGAGTCCACAACCAGAGGTTCATGGCGCTGGCCAGGGTGCAGGCACCTGAGTCGGGGTGGGTGCTGGCGATTTTGCGCAGATCGGTGATCCACTGGCGGAACTGGAACAGGAACAGTTCATTGGTCATGGTGATGCTCAGCTGGCGCCGCTGTACAGCCTCAGGACCTTCATAAGTCGCTTCGAGCTGGGCATCCATCCATTTTTGACCGAGGAAACCGGGGCAGTCTTCGGTGATGCCGTAACCGCCCATCAGGCTGACCGCCTCGCGCAGGATGGTCGCACCGTGCCCGGTGTTCCAGAGCTTGCCGGCGGGGCAGAAGACATTAGCCAAAGAATCCTTGATCAGGAACTGGGTGAGAGTGTCGTTTTCCAGCTCCTGCATTCGCGCGGCGTCCTGCCCCTCTGCTGGGCCGTTTTTCATTGTCAGGTATTCTAGGGCGCCTTTTTGTACTTCGCGGAAGACTTTGATCTGTTTACGGCCCTTGATTCCTTGTTTTTCAAAGAGCTTATCCTTCTCTTTTTCGATCAAATCAAAGTCGTCGAACAGGCGTGCCGAGTAAAAACCGAGAGCTGATCCGGCTTCACCGGCAGCCCAGATATCGACCAGGCGTTGCAGACAGTCTTCTTTTTGCTGTAGGCCGAGATCGAAGCGCGGCGAACCGGGGGTTATTGACGGTCCACCACGGAAACGTTGACGATGGTAGCGAATGATTGGTTCCGGCGCCGAAAGTAGTTTGGCCGAGCTCATAATGCCGACCGGGACGCGGGTGCGGCGGAAGACTGACTCGATAATTTCCGAGTGGCTGTATTTGGGAATGATTACGCCATCTTTAATGGTGTATCCGCCAATAATACGGTCGGCAGAGATCTTCAGATTGAAAATTGGATCACGGGTCGATGAGAGCTGGTGGACCAGCTTCTGAGTCGGAGTGCCGCGATCGAAGAGGCCTGGGTCATCCTCTTCGAGAATAACCATGCAACTCCCCTTGATCCGCTCATCATCAGAATCGACCGCTGCGGTTACAAAGTTGGCGAACCCCATATTGGTGATGAAGCGACCGCGCTTTTCAACTTGCAGCAGCGGTTCCTGGCCATCTTCCCACGAATCGATCCGTAACTTACCGGAGACGACACCGGTGTCAACACCAACGAACGGGAGTGGTTCGGTCAGGGCGAAGGCGCCACGCTTGATCTGGCGATCCTCACCAGGCTGGGGCGGGACAGCCATTTTCATGTATTTACTGCGCTGTTCAGGAGTGCCTTTTTCGTGGATCGGTGAGAGACCGAGATTGCTGGCCAGGGAGGAGGTTGCGGCGCCGCCATCGACCCAGGCGAGTTCGAAGGCGAGCAAGGCCAGGGCCAGATTTTTTGGCCCTTCAATAAAACCACCGTCTTCCGGGTCCATGAAGACCTGGGTCAGCCCGGCATCGTCGAACGCGGTGAGGATGCTGGCTTTTTCCGGAGTCCAGTCGTGCGTATTACGCGCGCCGTTAGCGACCATATTGGCGACTACACCGCGGGCCACTTCACGGGTCGACTGCACTATCATCTGCAGATCGTAACGGTCGCTGAAGCGCCACATGATCTGGCGGACATCATCTCCCGGTAAGGTGCTCATTAACTGTTTACTTCGTTCGGTCGCGGCACTTGTATTCATTTACACGTCTCCCTTAGAAAAGATAAATAACAGCTTAATGTCTTATGTAGATGATTCTGGGTGAGGCAGTTGGCTTTCCTGGATGGTAAAAATTAAACGTCATTCTAACGGAAGGGGGGAAGAATATCCAAGTAAAAATGGGGCGTCGCTGTTCACGCGGGAAATAGTTGAAAAACCGTGCGTGAATCATGGTTTTGATACCGGAAAGTCGATCAGCACTTTTCCCGATTTATAAAGTTAAAAAGTGTGCTCGATGACAATCTTTATACCGATCAGAATCAGGATAACACCGCCAACCATCTCGACTCGCGGTCCCCAGGCTTCACCGATGCGACGACCGATCCGTAGGCCGATCAGGGTGAACGTGCAGGCGACCAGCCCGATGATCAGGGCCGGGAACCAGACGCTGACGTTGAGCATAGCCAGGGATAGTCCGACGGCCAGCGCATCTATACTGGTGGCGACCGACAGCAGTATCAGGCTGAAGCCGCGGGTCGGGTCTTGTGGTTTGTGCTCATCACTCTCGGGCTGTAGCGCCGCATAGATCATGTGCCCGCCGATCAGGGTCAACAGGGTCAGGGCGATCCAGTGATCATAGTCGACAATATATTGTTGAACCGTGCGCCCGACCAGCCAGCCGATAATCGGCATCAACGCCTGAAACAGGCCGAAGTGAAAGCCGAGTCGAAAGTAGTGGCGCCCGGTCAACGGTGACACGGTGACACCGACACCCAGCGCTACGGCAAAGGCATCCATAGCAAGCGCCACGGCAATGCCGATAAGAACCAACAAATCCATAAAATTGTTATCTCCAGGCCAGCTGATTAAATAGACGCACAAATTTTGCCTTTGTTGCAATACCTTGTCAACCGGGCAACCCGTGATTAACTTGCATAAACAGAGTGACAGTTGTAAAATACCGTGTTTTTGAGTACTTGAATAATTCAACGAGGAAGGTTGACGGATATGCGCGTAACTTTATTATTTTGTCTTTTTAGCATTATTTCTGTTTCAGCTTTTGCGATGGCACAAGAAGGGTGTGGTGCCGGTGAATGCAACAGTTGTCACTCGATGACCCTGGATGAGGCCAAAGAGATGTTTCCCCGGGCCGAAAAAGTGATTTCGGTCGATTTCGCCGAGATGCCGGGTGTGTTTGTGGTTGAGCTTGAAGGTCAGGGACAACGTCAGCCGGTCTATGTCGATTTTTCCAAAAAGTATGTTGTGAGCGGTAATATCTATCGTTTGTCTGATGGTAAAAATATTTCAGCATCGAAAAGCAAGCAGACACCGAAAAAGGTCGACCCGGCTAAAATCCCGGTTACTGACGCTGTTCTGGTCGGGAGGGCCGATGCCAAATACAAAGTTATCATCTTTACCGATCCGGATTGCCCGTGGTGTAAAAAATTGCACGTAGAGTTGAAGCAGGTGGTCAAGGCTGATCCGGAGATCGCGTTTCAGATCAAGCTGTTTCCATTGCCGATGCATAAGGACGCATACGCCAAGTCGAAAAGCATCGTCTGTCTGAAATCGGCTGCTCTGCTTGATGCAGCGTTTGAAGGTGCGCCGATCCCGCCGGCCAGTTGTGAGACCGATGCTGTCGACAAAACGATCGCTCTGGCGAATGAACTAGGCATCAGAGGGACTCCGGCAATCATTTTCCCGGACGGGCTGTTAAAACCTGGATTTATGAAGGCGGATGATATAATTGCCGCTGTTCGTGGTAAGAAATAAGCAGTTGCGGCATAAGTTC
>CBDUUF010000167.1:0-4544 GCA_965370375.1 uncultured Desulfuromonadaceae bacterium | reverse complement strand
GCATTGTATGAAATGCGTAAACATTTATGCTGGTACGTACGCGGCCTGAAGGGTGCCGCGAGTTTCCGGGCGGCGATCAACCAGGCAGCAACCCTGACTGCGCAGCGTGAACTACTCGATCAATTCTTCAATACTGTCGATTCAGAAACGGATAATTCAGATGTTGCCTGAAGCAGCAAAAACAGATCCGGAGCTATTTGTCCGGGTGGTTGACAACCTTGACCGTGCGGTTGTTGCGACAGATCAAACAGGCAAGATCATCCTGTTTAATCCGGCTGCCGAAGCATATACCGGCCTGTCCCGTCGGCAAAGTATCGGACGATTCTATGATGATCTGTTCGCCGATCAACCACGTATTGTCGATCTGATTCGGGTGGCCCTCGAAGCTGGGCGGACTATATCCGATGAAGAGCAGGCTTCTCTATCGCGCCCACATATGTTACCGACACCCGTCAGCATCTCTGTTTCACCGATCTTTGATCAGGACAGCGTGCAAGACGGGGTGGTCTTGATTATTCGCGACTTAACCCGGCTGCGTGAGCTGGAAACCGCCTTGCGTCAGGCAGACCGACTTTCGATGCTTGGCACCCTGGCCGCCGGACTGGCGCATGAAGTCAAGAACCCGCTTGGCGGCATTCGGGGAGCAGCCCAACTGCTCGGCATGGAACTTGACGAAGATAGCCCACTGAAGGAATACACGAGTGTGGTCATCCGCGAAGTCGAAAGAATCAACGATATCATTGAAGAGTTGATGGATCTTACCCGACCCCGTATCGAAAAATTGGGTGAGACTGATCTTTCCCGGATTCTTCGCGACATCGTTTTACTACAGAAAGAAGCCCACCGCAGCCAGAACATCGAATTTGTCCTGCACCTCGACCCAAGCATTCCACCGATCCGCGGTGATGAAGCGCTGTTGACCAGACTCCTGTTAAACCTGGTAAAAAACGCGGCTGAAGCGGTCGACACCGGTGGCAAGGTCGATATCACGACCAGAATTGCCATGGATTACCACCTTATTTCTGACGATAACAAGCCGGTGCCATGGGTTGTCATAGAGGTTGCTGACGACGGTCCGGGTATCAGCAAGGATGATCACGATCGGATCTTTACCCCGTTTTTCACAACCAAGAGTCAGGGGACAGGTCTCGGACTGGCTACTTGTCAGAAAATTGCCGACAGCCACAACGGTGTGCTCAAGGTGTGCAACAGGACCGGGCAAGGAGCGCTCTTTACTCTTTCCATCCCCTTTATTCATAAGACAAGCGATTCAACAAACAATAAAGTATCAACCGAGGGAAAATAACAGATGTCTATCAATCGCATACTGGTCGCTGACGACGAAGAGAGCATGCGCTGGGTTCTATCCAAGGCGCTGAAGAAAAAGGGATTTTCCATCGATCTGGCGGTATCCGGAGATCAAGCCAGGGCTCTGTTTAATAGCAACGACTACGACCTGGCTATTCTCGACATTAAAATGCCCGGGGAAACCGGCCTGGAATTATTGCAGCGCTTCAGGGAGTTGAAGCCCGCCACTCTGGTCATTATCATGACCGCCGAATCCTCGATGGAAAATGCCGTTGAGGCGATGAAGCTCGGAGCCTACGACTACATAACCAAACCGTTTGACCTAAACGTTCTTGATGCAATTATAATGAAAGCACAAAAAGCGCTTGAAATAACCAGCGAAGTGCATCGCTTAAAAACAGAATTGCAGGAACCATACAGACTTGATCGCAGCCTCATCGGCGGCAGCGTCGCCATGCAACAGGTTTACAAAGTAATTGGCAAAACAGCACCGTCTGATGTCACCGTCCTGATCACTGGTGAATCCGGAACTGGTAAAGAATTGGTTGCCAGGGCCCTGCATTATAACAGTCAGCGCCTCGGCAAGCCGTTTATTGCTATTAACTGCGCGGCAATTCCGCACACACTCCTCGAGAGTGAACTTTTCGGTCATGAAAAAGGGGCGTTCACCGGCGCTACAGAGCGGCGTATCGGCAAGTTCGAACAAGCTGACGGCGGCACCCTGTTTCTCGATGAAATCGGTGATATGCCGGCCGAACTGCAAACCAAACTACTGCGCGTACTCCAGGAAAAAGAGATTTCTCGCACCGGCGGCAACGCTGCCATCCAGATAAACGTACGGATTATTGCTGCAACCAATCAGGATATATCAGACAAAATCAAGCAACATGAATTTCGCGAGGATCTTTATTATCGACTAAATGTCGTGCCGATCGCACTACCACCTTTACGTGAGCGGAAAGAGGACATCCATGATCTGGCTCATTTCTTTATCAATAAAGCGAATGATGAACTCAACCTGAATATTCAGGGTTGCCGTGAAGACACTATGGAACTGTTACGCACCTACAGTTGGCCAGGTAACGTCAGAGAGATGGAGAACACGATCTATCGGGCTACCCTTCTGGCTGCTGACCCGATATTGTCCCCAAGTGACTTCCCCGATCTGCTGTCATCCCCGGAGTCGCGCGAAGTTGGCGCCTCGCTCGAGGACCTGATCGCCGGCAAACTGAGCGCATCACTCATGCCTATAGATGTCAACGAACTTGATGATCTGTATGACATGGTTTTGCACCAGATGGAGCGCCCCCTGATCAGAATCATCCTTGAGAAGACCCGTGGCAATCAAGTTCGTGCCGCCGAAATTCTTGGTATTAACCGAAATACACTACGTAAAAAAATTCAGACTCTCAGCATCGAAATCAAGAAGGGCTGATTGGGAATAACTATGGGTTTGTTTAATAAGTTCTGCAGGAAAGCCTCACTGAAACAGAAGCTGACAACAATAATAATGTTGATCAGCCTGGTTGTTCTGTTGCTGGCCTCAGGATCATTCATTATCTCCAAACTGATATCCTACCGGCAATCGATGGTAAACCGATTGTCCACAACCGCTGGCATAATCGGCACTAACGCGCAGCCAGCCTTACTCTTGAAAAAACACGGCATTGTCACCCAAATTCTCAGTTCGCTGAAAAATGAACCAGATATTACTACCGCTTATATTTTTACAGCTGAAGGTAAGCCGATCGCTCAATATCTGGGGCACAACAACGTTGGGGGCAGTCTGGATATTGATCAAAAAGATGTCTATCGGGTTATAACAAGCAAAAAGACAAATTACTCATTTACACGGCAGCGCCTTGTCCTGTTTGCACCAATCACAAATTCATCTGGGCTGCTGGGAGTTGTTGTCCTGCAGTCTGACCTTTCAGAGTTGTATCAATTTCTACAACAATTTATTGCCACATCTTTCATCGTCATGCTTTTTCTGGCATTGATTGCCTATCTGCTCTCCTCGCGGATGCAGGCGATTATATCCCGTCCGATCAGGGAATTGGCCGGAACCATTGCGGAGGTTTCCACAAATAAAGACTTTTCCATTCGGGCCAAACAAACAACAGAGGATGAAGTTGGCGAACTGATTCATGGCTTCAACTCCATGTTGGAGCAGATTGAAATCCGTGACGCACAACTTGAAGACTACCGACACAACCTTGAAGAAACCGTACAGCACCGTACCGGAGAGTTGCAAGCTACCAATCTGGAACTACAACAAGCCATCAACGAACTGCAAGAGGCCAAGCAAACAGCCGAACAGGCGAACCAGGCCAAGTCACAATTTCTTGCCAAAATGAGCCATGAAATCCGCACACCGATGATCGGCATAATGGGCATGGCTGAGCAACTCACTGAGGCAACAATCACCGTGGGTGAACGTCGCATGGCTCAAACCATCCACGAATCGGGTGAAACCCTGCTGCTGATACTTAATGATGTCCTCGATTTTTCAAAGATCGAATCCGGTAAGCTGTCATTGGAAGAGACCGCTTTTTCAATGCAAAACATCTGCGAGGAAGTTATAGCTATTTTTACCGACCAGGCGCGTAAAAAAGGGCTTACTCTTGGCTGTTACATTGAGGAAGAATGCCGCGGGTCATTCATAGGCGACCCCCTGCGCATCAAACAGATACTTTTAAATCTGATCAGCAACGCTGTGAAGTTTACGCCCGCAGGGGAAGTTCGGCTTACCGCTACTTGTAAAAGTTCGACTGGTGATATCAAGCTGACTGTTACAGATACGGGAATAGGCATCCCTGCTGAAGTGCGCGAAAAAGTTTTTGAGTCCTTTGCTCAAGCTGACAATTCCATGGCCCGTAAATTTGGCGGGTCCGGACTCGGCCTGTCAATAGTCCGCCAATTGAGCCTTCTGATGGGGGGGTGTTGTAGTCTCACAAGCACCTCGGACAAGGGGTCAACATTCCAGGTTGACCTGCAGCTCAAGCCGACCGAAATATCGACTATTCCTGAGCCCTTTGCATTAACGACAAAGGCAAAGAGTTCATCTGGACAACCTGACGTAAACCATCGAATACTGCTGGTGGAAGACAATCAGACTACTCAGCATCTTCTTAGTTTGATACTTGGCAAAGCTGGTTACCGCTTTGACATACAACCAAACGGGCTTCTGGCCATTGCAGCAATGCATGAATTTACCTACGATCTGGTGCTCATGG
>CBDUUF010000166.1:0-4609 GCA_965370375.1 uncultured Desulfuromonadaceae bacterium | reverse complement strand
GAAGATAAATTTGCTTATTTGTACAGTTTACAACCCCCTCTGTTTAAGGGTAGGTTAGACAGCGAATTGCGACAGAATAATGAACGGGAGTAACAGAATAACGATGGATTGTAGAGCGAAAAGGAACGGAAATGTCTGAGCTCCTGGAAGGGTTAAATCCGCCCCAGCAAGAAGCGGTGCAACAGATTGACGGGCCGCTATTGATTCTGGCCGGGGCCGGGTCGGGCAAGACCCGCGCTTTGACGCGCCGTGTCGCCTGGATGATTCGCGAATGCGGGGTCGCGCCGTATGAGATTCTGGCCGTAACCTTTACCAACAAAGCCGCTGGCGAGATGCGTGAGCGGGTCGGTGAACTGCTCGGCAGCGCCGAGGGCTTGTGGGTCAGCACCTTTCATTCGGCCTGTGTGCGGATTTTGCGCCGCGACATTAGTCATCTCGGCTTTGATACCCATTTTTCCATTTATGATGATTCGGATCAGGAGCGTCTGATTAAAGATGTGTTGAAACAGCTCGGTGTCTCTGATCGCGATATGAAGCCGCGCGCCGCCGCTTCAGCTATTGATGCTGCCAAGAACCGGGGGTTGTTTCCGGAAGATATGCCGGGGACTGATCCACAATCAGAGTTGGTCGCTCAGGTTTATGAGCGTTATCAGAAGCGGCTGCAGCAGGCGAACGCCCTCGATTTCGGCGATCTGTTGTTGCAGACGCAGCGGCTGTTCGACGAGCATCCAAAGGTGCTCGACTCGTGGCGGCAGCGTTTTCGTTACATCATGGTTGATGAGTTTCAAGACACCAACCGGATTCAGTACAACCTGGTGCGTAGCCTCGCCTCCGGACATGGCAACCTCTGTGTGGTCGGTGACGACGACCAGTCGATCTATAGCTGGCGCGGCGCCGAGGTCGGTAACATACTCGGGTTTGAGCAAGACTTCCCCGGCACGCGTACCATCCGGCTGGAGCAGAATTATCGCTCGTCGCAGACTATTCTGGCCGCTGCGCAGGCGGTGGTCGATCGTAACGCCAAGCGCAAGGCGAAGGACCTCTGGACCGAAAACCCGTCCGGTGAAAAGCTGACCCTCGAAACACTTCCGGACGATGTCGAAGAAGCCCGGTATATTGCCGACGAGATTGCCAAACTGCATCGCAACGGGCGACGTAAACTACGCGACATGGCGGTATTCTATCGCACCAACGCCCAATCACGGGTGCTGGAAGAAGCGTTGCGCGGGCAGAATCTGCCGTATGTGATGTTTGGTGGCTTGAAATTTTACTCGCGGATGGAGGTCAAGGATATCCTGGCTTACCTGCGTCTACTGGTCAATCCGGTCGATTCTATCGCCGCCAGACGGATCATCAATATCCCTGCGCGCGGCATTGGCGCCACCACCGTCGGTCGGATCGCCGAACTCGAAGACGAGGCGGGTGGGTTTCTCGCCGCCTGTTCTCTGGCTCTGGAACGCAACACTCTACCGAAAGCTGCTTCGGGCAAGGTTGCGGCTTTTGTCGCCCTGATAACTCAATTTCAGGCCCGACTTGATGATCTGCCTTTCCCGCAGCTGGCCGCTGAGCTGATCGATGTCATCGGCTATGCGGACCAACTGCGTTCCGAGAAGACCGAGGAGGCGCGCAACCGCCTCGACAATATCGAGCAGCTGCTGGCCGGTATGGAAGAGACCGCCGCCAACATGTCGAGCCTGCAGGAATATCTGGAGCAGGTCGCTCTGATCACTGATCTCGACAGCTATGATCCCAGCCTCGACCGGGTTACTTTGATGACGCTGCACGCCGCTAAAGGATTGGAGTTTCCGATCGTTTTTATGTCCGGCATGGAGGAGGGGTTGTTCCCGAATGCACGCAGCAGCTCCACCCGCTCCGAGCTGGAGGAGGAGCGGCGCCTCTGTTACGTCGGTATGACCCGGGCGATGGATAAGCTGTATTTGAGCCACGCTCGCCGTCGTCGGATGTATGGTACTTACCAGTACAACCCGCCAAGCTTGTTTCTGACTGAAATTCCGGCACAACTGCTCGATGCTGTTGCACCGTCGCCCGCTTTGCAGCATACCAGTGAACATAATCTGGCTTCAGTGTTTGAGCAGATGGGCGCAGAGGCCGGGCTGGAAGATACCTTTGCCGATGACGACGACGTGCGGATGGTGCCCGACGCCGAAGAAGGGTTGCGCCTCGGCATGCAGGTGCGCCACGCCAAGTTCGGGGTTGGTACGGTGCGCCGGATTGAAGGCCAGGGCGACAATCAGAAAGTTATCGTCTATTTCAAAACTGCCGGGGCGAAGAAATTGCTGCTCAGGTTTGCCGGTCTTGAGCCGGCCTGATTTGAGCGCGTTGACAAGAGCAGGTCACAGCGGTAAGGTTGGTTTCTATCTTTATGGAGGCATTATTATGATCAAGCGTTTCCTTAGCGCCGGATTGGTTGCGGTTGTTGCTGGCATGTTTTTCCTGGTGCCGGTCTGTCTGGCAGGATCGGCGCAGACGCTTTACATCCTCCCGTTCAATCAGGGTGAGGCGCCGGCGGTGGTGACAACGGCTCTGTTTGATGCTCTGGTCGAGCGCCTCTATGAACTCGGTGAGCAGAACGGCATCCAGGTGACTATTGTTAAACAGGAACTGACCAACGACGACGCTGACTGGTTTGCCGGAAAGCATTATCTGATAGGTGAAGTAACCAACTACAATGAGGACAAAGGCTGTTGCTATACTGATCTGAAATTGACCGGTAAGATTCAACTGCACTCGCCGGAAGAGAGCAAGCAGCCGATCCTGGAGCTGTCGGACGAGTCGTTTTTTAATCATGATATTATGCAGTTGCTTGCTGCTCAAACCGATCTTTCCGGCCGCCTCGGCAAGGAAATGGCCGACCAGCTTATGCTGCAGATCAACATCAACTGAAATACCACCACAGTTTTTGTACGAAACCGCTTGACAATCTGCAGAATCTCATTATATTAGCCATCACTGTTAGCACTCACCTCTGTTGAGTGCTAACGCTATTTGAACGACTCATCTGGCGCTATTTTAGCAATGGAATGCGCCCATAATAATGGTTAAACCAGAAACGTTTGAAAGGAGCTTGAACAAGATGAATATCAGACCTCTGCACGATCGTATTATTGTTGAAAGAATCGAGGAAGAGACCATGACCGCCGGTGGCATTATTATTCCGGACAGCGCTAAAGAGAAGCCGCTGGAAGGGTCTGTTGTTGCTGTAGGTAAAGGTAAGTCGAACGAAGAAGGCAAGGTTTTGCCGCTCGACGTGAAAGTTGGCGATAAGGTTCTGTTCGGCAAGTACGCTGGCACCGAAATCAAGCTTGACGGCAAAGAATTATTGATGATGCGCGAGGATGACATCCTCGGCGTTATCGAATAAATTAGAATCAATACAGGAGATTTATTACCATGGCTAAAGAAATTAAATTCGGGCAAGATGCTCGTGCAAAAATTCTTGATGGCGTCAACCAGCTGGCTAATGCTGTCAGGGTAACCCTCGGTCCGAAGGGCCGCAATGTTGTCATCGACAAGCCGTTTGGCGCGCCGCTGATCACCAAGGACGGCGTTACCGTCGCCAAAGAGATCGAGCTTGATGACAAGTTTGCCAATATGGGCGCGCAACTGGTTAAGGAAGTCGCTTCCAAGACTTCTGATATCGCCGGTGACGGCACCACCACTGCGACGGTTCTGGCTCAAGCGATTTATCGCGAAGGCGCTAAACTGGTTACCGCCGGTCACAATCCGATGGAGATCAAGCGTGGTATCGAAAAGGCAGTAGAAGCTGCAGTCGCGGCGCTGGAAAAAATTTCCAAGCCGATCAAGGATCACACTGAGATTGCCCAGGTCGGCACCATTTCGGCTAACTCCGATGAGACCATCGGCAACATCATCGCCGAGGCGATGGAGAAGGTCGGCAAGGAAGGGGTAATCACCGTCGAGGAAGCCAAGTCGATGGAGACCACTCTCGAGACCGTTGAAGGTATGCAGTTTGATCGCGGCTACCTCTCCCCGTACTTCGCCACCGATACTGAGCGGATGGAGACGGTGATGGAAGATGCCCTGATCCTGATTCACGATAAGAAGATCAGCAACATGAAAGACCTGCTCGGTATCCTCGAGCCGGTTGCCAAGTCGGGCCGTCCACTGGTCATCATCGCTGAAGATGTTGACGGCGAAGCGTTGGCCACCTTGGTAGTCAACCGTCTGCGTGGTACCCTGAACATCGCTGCTGTCAAGGCGCCGGGTTTCGGCGATCGTCGTAAGGCGATGCTCGAAGACCTCGCTGTTCTGACCGGTGGCAAGGTGATTTCCGAAGAGATCGGTTTCAATCTCGAAGCAACTACTATCGATATGCTCGGTACCGCCAAGCGGATCGTAATCGACAAAGACAACACCACCATAATTGATGGTGCCGGCTCCGAGACCGAGATCGCCGGTCGCGTCAAGCAGATGCGGGCCCAGATCGAAGAGACCAAGAGCGACTACGATCGTGAGAAACTTCAGGAGCGTCTCGCCAAGCTGATCGGTGGTGTTGCCGTGGTCAAGGTTGGCGCAGCCACCGAGACCGAGATGAAAGAAAAGAAGGCCCGGGTTGAGGATGCTTTGC
>CBDUUF010000165.1:0-4670 GCA_965370375.1 uncultured Desulfuromonadaceae bacterium | reverse complement strand
CTTGAAACTTTAAAGTGGGCCGGTACGCTCAAGCTAGTCGATAACAGCATTACGCCAACCATGAATCCAGCTGCATCTAGTAAAAAATTACCGCTCGGCTCCGTAGTGCTGGTTCGGATTGATGATTATCTGGAGGACGGCAGTCTGCTGTTGTCCCTTGAGCAGGCGCCGCTGGCGCAAGGCGCTCTGGTGGCACTAGACCCACAAACCGGCCTGGTCAAAGCAATGGTTGGTGGCTATGATTTCTTTCAAAGCCAATTCAACCGGGTCTTGCAGGCCAAGCGACTGCCCGGTTCAGCCATCAAGCCGCTTATTTACTCAGCAGCGCTCGACAAAGGCTACACCCCGGCGACCGTGATCCTCGATACACCGCTCATCTACAAGGAAAAATCGATCTCCGGTCTGGAAACCTCGTGGAAGCCCAAGAACTACTCCGACAAATTTTACGGCCCGACCCCGCTGCGTACCGCGCTGGCTAAATCGGCCAACGTAATTACCGTCAAGATTCTTGAGGATATCGGCGTCAAGTATGCGGCCAATTACATCCATAAACTTGGCGTCACCTCAGAGCTGGCGCAAGACCTGACCCTCGGCCTCGGTTCATCTGCCTTGACGCCGCTGGAGCTGGCGACCGCCTATACCGTTTTCGCCAACGGTGGCGTCAGGATCAAGCCATCGTACATCGTTAAGGTTGTCGACCGTGACGGGCGCGTAATCGAATCGATCGATCCGGCCGATTTTCCCCATGGGGTCGATGCCAACCAGCGCCTGATCAACCTGTCGCGTGAGCGCGTCATCTCCCCATCCACCGCCTACCTGGTGACCAATCTGCTCGAGAGCGCTGTGCGTAAAGGGACCGGCTGGCGCGCCAAAAAACTACAGCGCCCGGTCGCGGCTAAAACCGGAACAACCAACGACCTCAAGGATGCCTGGTTCGCCGGATTTGTTCCGCAACTGGTTGCCGTATCTTGGGTCGGTTACGATCAAGAACGGCCACTGGGGAAAAACGAGACCGGCTCAAAAGCGGCCGCCCCGGCCTGGGTCGCTTTTATGCAACAAGCGCTTGTAGATATCGAGCCGATCGATTTTCCGATCCCGGACCAGATTGAATTCTACCCGGTCGACTACATGACCGGACTTCTCGCCCCCGAAGATTCCCCGGACGCCAACATCGAAATCTTTGCTCCAGGTACGGCACCGACCCGCTACGCCATCGATGAGATCAAACCACAAGCACGTGATTTTTTCCGGCTTGATCTGGAAAATAATTAAACAGAGTCTGTACTTAACTCCACTCCACACAACATGTTGTGGAGATAGCTTTGTGAATTATTGATCAGATTCTGCCTAAGTGGGGACTCGGCCACTTTTGCTCATTTCGGCAATTAATTAGAAATGGAGCAACTTATGACCATTAGAATTTTGACGACCTGATCACATTCAAATAAAGTGTGAACGTCTTATTTATGTAGGGTTATGGAATCTGTTGCCGGAGGAGGCTTTCAGGATGATCGAAACCACTCTAGAGTACATAGTGTTTTTTGTCAGAACGGGAAGATGAGACAACTCCGTTGTATGAACCAGTATGCAGAGACGATTCCGATTATGCCGCCGAGAGCTATGGCAGCCGGTTTAGTCTGAATATTGACCAGCCGTCTGCCCGTCGTGGCAATGGCTAAAACGAGCAGAATAAAGAAGAGTTGACCTGCCTCAACACCCAGGTTGAAAAAGAGCAGAGCCGGAATTATTTCATCCTCGGGCATGCCGAGTTCCGACAGGGCGCTGGCAAAACCCAATCCATGTAATAAGCCGAAGGCGAGGGCCACCACCCAGGGATGACGCACGCTCAAGGTCTGTTGTCCGGAGCGGTGGTGTCGGATGATCTCGGCCGCCAGGAAGGTGATCGATAAGGCGATGCTGGCTTCGGTCGCTGGGAGCGGCATCGATACAATGCCAAGAGTCGAAAGACCGAGCGAAATGCTATGGGCAATTGTGAACGCTGTGACGGTCTTTACCAGCATCCAGACGTTGCTCACCAGAAGCAACAGGCAGAACACAAAGAGCAGGTGATCGTAGCCTTGTGAGATATGCTCCCCACCAAACAAAAAATACCTTTTAGCCGTTTGAAGAAAATTTCCGGAACCGATGTTGAGGTTGGCCATTGAAATCGGGATGCTGTTTCCCTTGCGGGGAAAAAAAATGCGTCTCTCATTACCGCCGGCCAAACGATTGAGCAACATGACGCCTTCATGGTTCCAGTTGAGTTTGAGTTGATCCTCGGCCAGCAGTGCTCGTTTGCAGCTGAACTCATAGTCGATTGTAGCCAGACTTTTTCGTCCTTGAGGGGCGGTTTGCATCGTACAGTCAGGTGGGATTTCGGGGGCGGAGAAGGTGTATTGGATGGACGCTTTAGCCTGTACACGCAATCGGTAATTCTGTGGTTCAATCTCGGCGAGTTCAGCCTTGATTATCCCCAAGTCGTGTGCCTGACAGAGAGCCGGTCCGGCAAGCAGAAGAGCCAGGATGAGCATGAATCTCATGACTTTGGCCAATCGATCGTTATCTGGTATTGGCTGCGCAGGGCCTTAACTGCCTGGTTGATCTGACTTTCATGTTGAGCACTCATCCACTCCTGCGCCAGGTATCTTTTGATTCTGGAAAATTCTTCCGGCGTCGCCGGATGGATCTGGACCAGTCGGACAAAATGGACTCCCTGCTTTGATCGGATCGGTCCGTGCCACAGAGAATCATCGATGGTCATGATTGATTTGACCGCTTCTTTGCCCATCATTAGCATCAGTTCCTGCTCGCTCTTCCTAGTCATTTGGGGTCCAAAAAGAGATGACGGGGTACCTAGTGAGCGCGCTGCGGATTCGTCGGTTTGCAAACGATCCAGAAAGTCTTCCTGGATATTCGTTGTTTCCATAAAAAAGACCTGGTCAAAATCGCGGGTCTCCGGCTGTACAAATCGGGATTTATTCTGTTCGTAATAATCTCGAAGCTGCTGTTCATCCGGCTCCGGAATATCTTTAGAGAGCAGGAGTATAATTTTTTGTACCAGCAGTTTTCTGATTCGCGAATCATTTTCCAGCCCCCGATTTATAGCTTCACGGTATAAAACTTCATTGTCGATATATTGATCGACGAGCTGTTGCTTTAACTCGGACTCCAAAGAGTTATACTGCAACTGAGAGCGTTGTTCGTACAGATAGGAGATGGTCGCGGCATCAACCACAATCTGCTCTTCTCGTTCCTGACTCTGATGATTGACGACGAAGAGGACGGCAGCGATGGCAAAAAAGTAGAGCAGTGGCTCTTTCAGGAGATACTTCAACATAGGGTTAGAGGTCCTTCGGCTAAGCAATGGTAAGTCAGTTTTTTGCGCATGAGGCCCTAGAATTTTGCTCTAACACGGAAAGTAAATACCCCCTCGGTGTCAGCATTCGGCTTGTTGAGCGGGTTGATAACCAACATCATTGCTGGGGTTAGATCTAAAAAAGGCGTTAGCTGTAATCGATAGTAAGTTTCTGCTACGTACTCATCTTTGCTTCCAGGAGCTGATGGTTCGACCCAGGCGAAACCAGCACCAAGCCAGTCCTCAGTAATGCCGAATGGTTTGGTCCAGACGCAGCCAGCCGCAGAGGTCTGCTTAATCAGCCCACTGCGACCGGCATTGCGAGCATATTTTGCAAACAGGCTAAACGTGCCGAAATCCTGATCGACGTTGATTGAGTAGCCCCGAGTCTCTGCCTGGGCGGCAGCAGTGCCCTTCCCGGTCGCATCGACCTGGTAGAGGCCGAAGCGATATTGACCGGCGCCGGTCGCCGCGAACGGGTTGTCAAATAGAACGGCCCCGGCATAAGCCAACTCACCGTTGTCAAAAATCCGTTTGAAGTCGAGCTTGCCGTCGCCCAGCGCATCGGCCACTGTGACTTCTAACGAAGCACCTTCGGATAAGTTAACGCTGGTTGATAGCATCGTTCCCTGGCCTGGCAGGGTACTGGCAGGAAAAGCGGATAGCGGTGAAGAGAGGAAGCTCGCAGTGTCATCGCAGGCATAGCGGCAGCCGTTGACGACTTCGCTGATTGCACCGTGTCCCACTTTCACGGTAACCCTTTCCCCTGGAAGTTCATGTAGCCACAGAAGCGATTTGATAATGTTGGTATCGGCAACTGAATCGGAGACAAAGTAGTTAATCCCAAGGTCTTGAGAAAGGTCGAGTCCGGTGGTGTTGGTTATTTGGCCGACATGCAGAAAGTTAAATAAGAAGATGCCAGTGCCGAATTTTGTTTTATTGAAGGGACGCCAGACAAATATGCCGTTGATCTGTTCGTTGGCAGTGAAGCTATGTTTGCCACCTTGCGTGCCTTTTTGCAGCATAATGGTTGGGGTCAGGCCGTAGGTAAGGCCATACTCATTCCATATGTTCCGGTTGAAATCGACATAGGCCTGGGCGTGTTTTGACCGTTTTGGAAAGCGTCCCTTGGCTGGCCAGCCGAAGGTTGAAAATTCATCTTCGCTCCGGTCAATAACCTCCTCCATAAACTGTTCCGCGGTCGGCCCGCTGAATGATTGTGCAAACACCTGCTCGATCGGCAGCAAGCAAAACAGTATCAATAGTGTGGCGAAGCATAGCTTTCAAAGGATCCTCACCATTATCAGACCTCGTT
>CBDUUF010000164.1:0-4675 GCA_965370375.1 uncultured Desulfuromonadaceae bacterium | reverse complement strand
TCACATTCTTGGTCTTGACGCGTTGACGTCCGGCTACGACGGCCGGGCGTTGACTTTTGTCCAGATCGCGACGATGACCGTCCTGTCGCTGGTCGGCAGCCTGATCTTCGAACCACACACCTGGCCGCAGGTCTGGTCGACCCAGCTGACCTGGTGTCTGATTATCACTGCCGTGTTTGCTACCAGCTACGCTTTCTGGGTAATGACCACCTTTCAAAAATGGACCACCCCGACGCGAGCCGCTCTGATCTACACCTGCGAACCGGTCTTCGCTGCGATCTTCTCGGTCTGGCTACTCGATGAACAACTCGGCATGATCGCCTGGGCCGGCGGAGCATTGATCGTCGCCGGCATGCTGGTTGCGGAGATACTCCCGGTTCTGTTGGAAAAACGTCGTCTAAAACTTAAAGACGCTATATAGTTGCGTTTGCATCTACCTGCTCAACCTTTCAGTCATTAAAAGTTCACACAAGACAAGCCTTTACATCCCCACCAATAAATTCTAATCTCGCCGACTAAATAATCCTTGCCGGTTGCGGCGAGAGATAAGTGTGATACTTGGTTAGATACACATTTAGCACCAACTGTCACTTTACGAGACGTTAACCTCTCCTTCAGGTGAGGTTTTTTTGTGCCGCTGCGATGCGGCAACTTAAGGACAACTGATGATCAATGCTCAACTGCGCGCAGGTGACAAGATATCCGGATTTATAGTCAAGAGCGTTGACCCTCTTCCAGAGATCAATTCAACCCTGATTCAATTAACGCATCAAGCAACCGGTGCCCGCTGGGGCCACATGGCCTGTGAAGACCGTGAGAACCTGTTTGCCGTCGCCTTTCGCACCCCCCCCGCTGACTCGACCGGCATCGCGCATATTCTTGAGCATACCGTACTCTGTGGTTCAAGCCGGTTTCCGGTTCGCGACCCTTTTTTCTCAATGCTCAAACGCAGCCTCAGCACGTTTATGAATGCCATGACCGCCAGTGACTGGACGGTTTATCCATTTTCCACCCAGAACCGAAAAGATTTTAACAACCTGCTGGGAATATACCTGGATGCGACGTTCTTTCCATTATTGCGGCACAACGATTTTCTACAGGAAGGCCACCGCCTGGAGTTCAGTGACCCGGAAGATGCATCATCCGCACTTGAGTATAAAGGTGTCGTGTATAATGAAATGAAAGGGGCGATGGCCTCACCCTCGTCCTTGATCTACCGTCGCTTGGGGAAAAGTCTCTACCCGACAACCTGTTACCATTTCAATTCAGGTGGCGAGCCGGATGAAATTCCTGATCTGACTCACGAACAACTGAAACAGTTTCACGCCAAACATTACCATCCAAGTAACGCCTGGTTTTACAGCTATGGTAATTTTGATCTGGCTGAGCACCTTACCTCCGTCGAACAACAAGTCATGTCCGCTTTCGACCACCAGATGGTCGACAGTACGGTTCCGAGTGAAACTCGCTACACCAAACCGCTCATGGTTGAAGAACCGTTCCCGATCGAAGCTGGGACTTCGACTGAAAAAAAATCTATGGTTCAGATCGCCTGGCTGACCAGCGACATCGAAGAAAGTTTTGACCGTCTGGCCCTCGGCCTGCTGTCTAGCCTGTTAATCGGCAATCCGGCCGCGCCACTTTATCAAGCGCTGATCAATTCAGGTCTCGGCACCAATATTGTGCCTGGCTCCGGCTATCAAGATGAAAACCGCTCCACCTATTTTGCCGCCGGTCTGCAAGGGGTTGATCCTGACCAGACTGATGCCATCGAAACATTGATCATTGACACTCTGAAAAAAACCGCAGAAACCGGTTTTTCCCAAGAACGGATTGAGGGCGTCATCCATCGTCTTGAGTTTGCACACCGCGAAGTCAGCGGCGACCGTTATCCCTATTCCCTGGGACTGTTGATGCGCATGATCGGCCCGTGGTTGCATGCTGACGACCCGCTTACGCCGCTGAATATTGAAAAAAATCTTGAACGCTTGCGTAAAGAACTTACTCAAGGACCATTTTTCGAAGATTGTATCCGCCGTTTCCTGCTCAACAACCCACACCGGGTCACCCTCACCCTCTACCCGGATGAAACATTGGAGCAGAAGCAAAAGGAGCAGATCGCCAACCGCCTGAAAGGGATAGCCGAACAACTGACGCCTGCGGAAAAACAAATTATTATCGATGAATCAGTTGCATTGAAAAAAAGTCAGGAGACCATCGAGGATATTTCCTGCCTGCCGACCCTTACTCTGTCCGACATCCCTGAAGAGGAAGAAGAGACACCCTGCCGGCAAACTGAGCTGGCGGGCCGACCGGCTTTTCTCTTCCCGCAACCGACCAACGGTATCGGCTATTTTACCGCGCATTTTCCAACAACAGCGGTTCCGACGGAGCTGATGCGCCTCATCCCGTTGTTCTGTAGTGTCATCACGCAAATGGGCGCAGCCGGACATAGCTACGTTGAGATGTCTGAACGGATGGAAGCAGAAACAGGTGGCTTACACTTTTTTACTGAAATTCATGACAGCCCGACTGAAGCCGACAGTTTCACGGCCGTGGTCGGCGTCCGAGGCAAAGCGTTGATTCGTAAACAAGAGCAACTGTTTGCGATCATGGCCGACTATTGCACCGCGGTCGACTTTACCGACATCAAGCGCTTGCGTACCGTGTTAATGCAAATTTTGACCTCGTTTGAAAACTCGATTCCCGGCTCCGGCCATCTTTATGCCGTACGCGCCGGGGCCGCCCGGCTCAGCGCTTCAGCCTGTCTGCGCGAGCAATGGTCAGGAGTCACCTTGCTGCAGTTAGTCCGCACACTGACCGAAATGTCGGATCCGGAGTTAACCGAGGTAGCCGAGGATCTACACCAAATCAGTCTGGCCTTGGCCGACAAGAACCAGATCACTTGCGCTGTCACCTCTGGCGGTGAGGAATTCAACAGTATCAACCCGAGCATTGCCACTTTTGTCGAGACTCTTCACGAACAAACTCACTCTAACCAGAGTTCCTTTCCGACCTGTCAGCGCGGCACCGGCACCCTCGGTTGGGCCGCATCGGTGCCGGTCGCCTTTGTCACCCGCTGCTTTAAGACTGTTCACTACACACATGCTGATTCAGCACCATTGCAAGTGTTGTCGAAACTTATCAAGGATGGCTACCTGCATCGGGAAATACGTGAAAAAGGCGGGGCTTACGGCGGGCTGGCCAGCTACGATAACGAGACCGGCATATTCTCGTTGCTCTCATACCGCGATCCGCATATCAAACGGACGCTTCAGGTGTATGATGATGCTGTCAATTGGGCTGTAGCAGGTGATTTCAATGACGAAGCGATCAACGAAGCGCTGCTCTCCGTCTTCAGCAATCTCGATCGTCCACTGTCACCAGGCTCACGCGGTACTCATGAATTTTCCAACCTGCAGCAAGGTTTAACCTTAGAGATGCGCCAACAGTTTCGGCGCAACCTGCTGGCGACCACACGGGCCGATCTGCAACGGGTGGCAAAATCTTACCTGCAGGAGAACCCGGTCGCACCGGTCGACTCGATTCTCGCTTCGGATGAAAAGTTAAAGTCTGAGCTTGGTGATGAAGGGGTCAGCATAAACAGGGTCTGAAGCTAACGACCTCAACAACAAAAAAAGCACCGGAAATCAAAGTAAACGGTACAAAACGCCTTTACCCCCCACAAAAAATATGTGACTATTCCCGCTACAATGAGTTAGTGTTAATGAAAAATAGTTTGAAATAAAATGCTCATTACACAACAGTGGAGGTTAGCGCATGTTTAATATGAAGAATCTTGCATCATACTTATCAATATTCTTTATCCTGTTTACAATATGCATCCTCAGTGGATGTTCAGGTGTACAAACAATGGCGGCTCAGAAAGCCGGGAGTTCCTCAAAAGCTATCTCGATCAACCCTGATTTCAATACCAAGGAACATCTCGGCAAGTTACTTTTTTTTGAAAAAAGTCTATCGACACCACCTGGTCAGGATTGCTCAGCCTGTCACCATCCGGCTGTTGCCTTTGCTGATCCGGAAACAGGCTTGCCGGTCTCCAAAGGAGCCCGACCAGGGCTCTATGGCAACCGCAATGATATGCCGGTTACCTACGCGGCTTTTGTTCCCCCTCTACACTACGACAATGAAGAAGATGTCTGGATTGGTGGCCTGTTCTGGGATGGCAGAGTCAATACGTTAGCTGAGCAAGCGAAGGGCCCGCCATTGAATCCTTTGGAAATGGCCAATCCGGATATCCAGACGATCAGCGAAAAGCTGCAAGCACTTGACTACGCAGATATCTTTACTGAGGTTTACGGCACAGAGGCTTTGAGTGGTCCCGCTACAGCCTTCGACAACATGGCTGACGCGATTGAGGCCTATGAAAAGACCGCAGAGTTCAGCCCCTTCAATTCCAAATATGACCTCTGGCTGCGCGGTGAAGTAGAGCTGAATCCGCAAGAGCTACGCGGGCTCAAAATCTTTGAAGCCGAAAACAAGGGGAATTGCGCTGCCTGCCACCCCAACCAGCCCGCCGAAGATGGCTCGCCACCACTTTTCACCGATTTCACCTATGACAACCTTGGTACGCCTAAAAATCCGGAGAACCCCTTCTACTCTCTGCCCCCGGAATTGAATCCCGATGGTTTTGGTTATGTTGATCTCGGGCTGG
>CBDUUF010000163.1:0-4686 GCA_965370375.1 uncultured Desulfuromonadaceae bacterium | reverse complement strand
TAGATTATTCTCCGACAGGGTAAAAGCACCCGCTGCCGGGGCCGTCCGGCCGAAGACGGCTGACGCCTGGATCACATGAAAACGCTGCTCAGACCGGCGCACATAGTTACGCCCCTCGTCAATCGCCAGTTCGACTCGCGGGTCATTGTAGAGTTGCCCGGTAAAAGAACCGAACTCCTCATTGACCGCAAAGGCGATCAACGGATTCAACTCCACCGCTGTCACATGCTTAGCTCCGGTCGCCAGAGCCACCTTGACATCTTTACCACCGCCCGGGCCAATAATCAGCGCTCGGGCACCAGGATGCAGATGATACGGCAGGGCAATAACATTACTACGGAAGAACTCATCACTTTGGCCAGCGTCATCCCGGTACATGGTGGTGTAGCCGGTGTCATCGACCACCATACCGAGCTGTTCCGGAATCGGCCCGCGGTAGGTGCGCGACAAACCCCAGGACTGGCCCATCTCCTGGCTCTGCGAGGGATAAACCGCGACTCGCGAAAAAGAATTCCAGGCGCTCCAGAGCAGGTTCGGTTCATAACGTCCGCGGACAAAGCGGATTTCGGCATAACCGTTCAACATATTGCCGGCACCGGCCAGCAAGAGCAAAAACAGAATAAACAGATAGCCGAAGCGACGCCGCTTGACCTGCTTACTTCTATCGGCAAACAGCCAGGCAGCACCAACACCGGTGGCAGCTATGGCGAGAATCGCCGTTATTCCGCCAAGCAGTTTCAGCAACAGAATAATCAGCAGACAACCGAGGCCGGCACCGAACAAATCCCAAAAATAGAGGCGGTTGATCTGGTCCAGATGCCGACGAAACAACAGGGTAACCGCCAGCCCGCTCCAGAAAAACGGCAACGCGGTCACCAGATAGAGCGCGGCCAGCGCCGGCAACATCTCCAACGGTACACCACGATCGTAAAAACCTTGCTGAAACGGTTGGTAAAACGGTTGATGAAAAAAGGAGAGCACCTTGAAGCCGAACTGCGGGTAGAAGCGAAAGGCGACAAAAACAACAAAAAACAGGGTGACCGACAGGGCAAACAGCAAGCTGCAACGCGACGCTGTTCGTCGGGTCCGGTTAGCCGGAAACAGACCGGGGGCCAGGTAGACCAGCAAGGCCGCGGTGCCCATGCCGAACAGGGCCAGGGAGATCGCCATCGACGCAAAGTGGTACCACATCAAAACTGAAAAGATCCGCGTCAGAACCAGCTCATACATCAACGTCGCCAGACAGAGCAGGAAAATCCCGCCGTACAGGCGCCCGTCGGCGCGGTCAGAAAATATCATCATGGCTGGTCTATCGGCAGAGCGACGGGAAGCAAGGCGTAAACATGGTGATTCCGTGCGCCGAACAGTACGCGGTTACCGATCATTAACGGCTTGCCCTGAATCTCACCGTCAAGTTTAAATTGGCTTATGACGGTACCACTATCGATGTTGACCACCGACAGGTTCCCGTCATTATCACCAAAAAACAGACGGTTATCAGCAAGGGTCGGTGTGGCATAAATCGGTCCGAAGCCGGATTGCGTCCAGATCGGTTCGCCATCTGCGGCCCGCAGTTTCCAGAGCCGACCGGCTGTCGTCCCGACAAACAACGCCGGGCCGGAATAGAGCGGTGCACTATAATAACAGACCTCGCCAAGCGACCGTACCCAGCGTTTACGACCACTGCGATCGAGCGCCACAACATCACCATTACGCTGCACAACAATCGGCCCATCAGGTGTAACCGCCGGCGTCGAAAGCAATGCCGAGCCGAGATCAATCTGCCACAGCACCTCCCCTTTCAGGTTCAGGGCCAGAAACAGCCCGGCGCTGTTACCGAGATAGATCCGGTCTTCATCCCACGCCGGTTGTGCCCGCAACGCGCCACCGGTATCGTACTGCCAGAGGCGGCTACCATTCCCGGCATCGAGCGCGTAGAGGATCCCATTCCAGGTTGGCAAAAGCAGAATATCCTTAACAACCAGCGGTGACGCCTGCCGGTGATCATCGGAAAGCGACGGCGGATAACTGAAACGCCAGAGTTCATGCCCGTCTTGCGGATCAAGGGCAAACAGGGACCGATCCCAGGTCTGCACGTAAAGTCGCCGGTCATCCCAGGCCGGCGTCGCATCGATCACATTACCGAAGCGTCGGCTCCAGGCCACCGTGCCTGTCGACGCAAGAGCCGTCAGCTGACCATCCCAGGAACCGGCAATCAGGTTACCTTCAACTGCAACCACTGCCGCATCAACGAAACCGGAGGTAACGTATTGCCAATCGAGGTCAAGCTGTAGATTGTCACGCGGTCCGGTTCGGGCAACCCATGTCTGCGCCGGTGTGGTTTGTACCGTACCAATCTCCGGATCGTCCTGACGATCATGAATAGCGGCAGCGATCGCTTCTGGATCAGCGGTACCCCACCAGTTGTTTTCTAAACTGACCTCGCCCTTGAAAAAATCTCCGAGGCGGATATTGACCTGATTATCGTAAAAGTTATTGTCCCGGATCACCGAATCACGATCGGTCTCAAACAGGAAAATCCCGGAGCCGTTACGGCGGAAAATATTATGCGTGATCTCGACACTCGAATTCCTGAAATTAACCGCCTTACCGATATTATCTTCATACAGGTTGTTGCTCAGCGTGAAGCGGGCTTCGCCGAGACGACTGCCATCGATATTGCGACGCACAACACAATCCGACATACGCCCTTTGGTGAAATGGGCATGGAGAGTGTGGGCGGAATCGCTGATTTCACAATAACGCAGCAGAATGTCCTTTGAGAAATCGACGCGGATTTCGAGCCAGTCACCCGGACGCGGGTTCGGTTCGGCACTCCGGAACCGGATCGGTTCAGCAACGGTGCCGACCGCGGTCAGGCTCCCTTCAACTATCAACGTCCCATCGCCGAGACCATCCTGATCGAGATCCCGCCGGACAAAGGAGATATCCGTGCCCGGTCGTATCGTCAGGCGAGCACCTTTGACCACCCGAACCGCGCCATCTATCACAATCCGCCCCTGCCAGACCGTATCGACGAGGATCTGCTGATCCTGCAGAACCTGAACGCCACCACCGGTGCCGGCACAGCCGGCCAGAAGCAACAAGACAAAGTAGCCGAGAAGCTTTTTCACCACATCTCCTCCACCTTGATATCTATACCGTCCTGAGCCGCTCCGGAATCGATATGCAGCCGGTGATCCGGATTTTCATCGTAAGTGCCGTATAGGTCACCTGGCCCCGGCGCACCGCCGAGGGTGTCACGTGCAGCCAGATAATAATCGCCGCCTTTCGGCATCGACAAGATGTAGCGACCATCCGCTCCGGTCGGCTGTGATACCAACAGCGGCCGATCAAGCATCTGCGGCCGCTGATATAACACCACCCGCACGCCTTCGACCGGCTCGCCCGCTGAATCGGTAATCATGCCGCTGATCGAGGTATGACCATTAAAGTTCAGGTTCATCTGCTCGACCTTGTCGGGAACTTCCAGCATCGGAATAATCACCGGCTCGGCACGATTATCACGTACCCGCAACGGGTTCTGCGGATAGTAACCGACAAAATCACCAGCGCGTAGCGGTCCGACCGTCATATTTCCCTGGCGTTTGCGGGCGATCAGATAATAGGTTCCATCCGGCAGATCGAGTTCAAACCGACCCTGCTCATCAGTCGGCCCGGCCATCATGTAACCCAGTCCTTTTAGTTGCGTCGTCAAATCGGTATAAACAAAAATAATAACATCAGCCTGCGGCTGCCCGGCATGCGTGACCTGGCCAACGACAAAATCTTTTCCCGCAGCAGCACTGTTTTTGTCGGGCTGGCGCACCAGCCCGAGACTAACCCCAACCATCCCCGCTTCGGGAACGCTAATAGGATTTCGTCCGTAGTAAGAAAACAGCCCGGCACCCCGGGCAAACAGATAATATGAGCCGGGCGGAAGCTCAACCCGGAACACGCCATCGGCTTCGGTCACTGCGGAGCGAAAATCGGGCTGTGTCGGCAGATGAATCGCATCAGCCCGATAGGCTTCGACCTCGACTCCGGCAGCCGGCAGGCGGTCGAAATTAACCTTGCCCGAAACCGCGGTTCCAGACCCGGACGCCAGACACCCGGCCAGAGCCGGAACCAGCAACAAAATTATCAAGTTACGTAACATTGTCATCCACTCTCAGATAGCACGATCCGTTCCAACTCGGCAAGAGACATCAACCTGTTGCCATAAAAAAAACGGGCCACCCAGAGGCGGCCCGTTTGTATCAGTATTTTGTGCTTTTACTTGATCGCTTGCGTCAGCATATTTGGCTGGCTCAGCGACGGCTCAATCAGCTCAATAGTCTGACCGGTAGTCACACCCTCAACCCGTGCTTCAATCCCACTCGGGAAGGTAGCAACGACGTCATACTTCTTGGCCGAGTCGAGGCCGAAGTGAGCGACCTTCGGGCTCTGGGCGCAGAAGCCGTTAGCCGAGCGAACTTCGCGCATGGCAACCAGCTCAGACTGGCCATGCTCGGTGATCCGCACCTTGCTGCCGTAAGCATCCCGGTTCGAAACGGTGCCGGCCAATTTAACTTTCAGCCAGTTCTTGTCATTCTGCTGGTTGAGATAAAGCTTGTTCGGTGCACCCCAGTTAACCACGTAGAGATCGAGGTCGCCGTCGTTATCGACGTCGGCAAAAGCGGTCCC
>CBDUUF010000162.1:0-4701 GCA_965370375.1 uncultured Desulfuromonadaceae bacterium | reverse complement strand
CCGCTGACGAATCTGGAACTGTTCGTTGTTCTCTTCGGATTTTTGAGCTTTGGCTGAACACGATGTGCTCTTGCAGCTGTTGCAATCATATGTATCGGTCATGGTCTGGTACTTCCTTTCAGAATGCGTTTCTTTAATTCAAGATCTGTAGGCATTAAGTTTTCATATTTAGAGTGAATTTAATTCCTGTACGACCAGCTGTCAAGTTGAATATTAATATATCTTCATGTATGGTTTGATTTTGAAGTCACAACTAGTCTTTTTCTCAAGTTACTGATGTAAATCTATATCTGACTTTTAGATTTAAGAATATTACTGTAGTGTATACAAAGCAGTGGCAAAGTAATTTGAGCGTAAATTCACACCCGTTATTGACAAGGAGTCAGTAGATGAGACTATAAATTAAACATCCTTTTCCGGACGATAATTGTTTCTTTTGCGGCTGTGCTAACAATGAAGGTTTGAAGCTTAAGTTTTTTTGGGATCAGGAGAAAAAGGAAACGTACACTGAGTGGTTGCCTGCCGCCCATTATATTGGTCAAGGCAACATACTGCATGGCGCCTTTCAAATGGGCATCCTTGATGAAATAATGGGTTGGGCCGTTTACGCGTGTACTCAAGAAATGGCGGTCACTTCTGATTTTAATGTCAGATTTTTACACCCGACATATATTTGTGGAGAAAAAGTAATTGTTACCTGTAGAGTTGCATCAAAAGAAGGTTCAAAAATCAATATGCAAGCTACGCTTACAAACAGCGATGGTGTAGCATGCACTGAAGCCACAGGGGTATTTCGGATTATTTCTGCATATAAATACAATAAACTGATCCAGGGCAGGTAACGTCCCTCGGTTATGCTGATCATGTCTTCTTGTTACTCGTAAATAAGCTGTAAGTCTGTCTATCACCCTTAGCAGCCTGTCGGGCTTTCCATGCACCGGCTGCTAGAGATAAAGAATCCAATGCCTCGATTAATGCTGCTCGGCCTGGCCGCTGGAATGTTCTTCAGTGCCACCTTTATATTCAACAGAGCCATAAGCCTGGAAGGCGGCCACTGGTACTGGTCAGCCGCGCTCAGATACGGCTATATGATCGGCTTTCTCGGGGTCGGGATCAGTCTGTTTAAAGGCGGGGCTTACTTCAGGCGGATCGTTGCTGAATTCAGACGTCACTGGTGGTTCTGGACGTTGACCGGCAGCATCGGTTTTGGTGGTTTTTACTCTCTGATCTGTTTCGCCGCCGACCATTCCCCCGGCTGGGTCGTGGCGACGACCTGGCAGCTGACGATCATCGCCAGTCTGTTGGTGTTGATGCTCTTTGGCAAAACCTTTTCGAAAAAGATCTGGCTCTATTCGTTCATTGTCTTTAGCGGTGTGTTTCTGGTCAATGTCAGCCAGGTCGAATCAGGCAATCTGATGGCCTTGTTGTTAGGCACTTCACCGGTGCTCGCCGCCGCGTTTCTTTACCCACTGGGTAATCAGCTGGTGTGGGAGGCGAAACAGGGGCGGGCAGGGCTGCCGAGGCTCGATGCGGAGCTGCTCGACAATGCCTTTGCCAAGGTGTTGCTACTTTCTGTCGGCACCATCCCTTTTTGGCTGCTGCTTTACCCTTTCACCGATGCCGTGTTGCCGTCACAGGGTCAATACTTGCAGGTTGCGCTGGTCGCACTGTTTTCAGGTGTTATTGCCACCTCACTTTTCCTGTCGGCGCGCAACCGGGCTGATAACGCCAGTAAACTGGCTGCAGTTGATGCGACGCAATCGAGTGAAGTTGTTTTTGCCATGGCTGGTGAAGTTATGTTTTTACAGGCATTACTGCCAAATTCACTGGGATTAATTGGTATGTTTGTAGCTTGTATAGGGCTTATTGCTTTTGTTCGACATGAGCATGATTAATGTTGAAAATGGTGTCGGTACGGTGTAGTTGCAGATGATAAAACAATAATTGAAGATTTTCTGCAGTTTCAAGCTGGAATCAGGTTGTAAAATTGTTTCTTGTCAAATTTATACCAAGGATCAAACCATGAGTGCTTTACCCGTTTGCCCTGAATGCGGCTCTGAATACACCTACGAAGATCGCGACCTGTATGTTTGCCCAGAATGTGCCCACGAGTGGTCACAAGAAGCCGCTGCCGAACCGGTAGAGAGCGAGCGTGTTATCAATGATGCCAACGGCAACATTCTGCATGATGGCGACAGCGTGACCGTGATCAAGGACTTGAAGGTTAAGGGCTCGTCGTTGGTGGTTAAGATCGGCATGAAAGCCAAAAATATTCGTCTGGTTGATGGCGACCATGATATCGATTGTAAAATTGACGGTATCGGTGCCATGAAGTTGAAATCAGAATTTGTCAAGAAGGCGTAAGTTTTCCCCTCCCGAAAAAAGAGAGTCCCGCATCGGGACAATTTCATCTCAGTAAGTAAATTTAGCGTAGGCTGATTTGTGTGACTCCTCGATGGCTTGACCGAGGGTTTTAATGCCTTGGGCTTCGAGCAGTGGGATCAGCAGAACCATGATCTCGGCAGTGACAATTGCATCACCGAGGGCGGTGTGACGGCCGACGATGGTCAGGTTCATCCGTTCGGCAATAGCGTCAAGCGAGTGGACCTCCTGATTCGGGTGCACAATACTCGACAGCAGGAGGGTGTCGAGGACCGGGTTGTTGAACTGCACCCCGGAATGTTCTTCACGTAACTGCAGAAAGCGCATGTCAAAGGCAGCGTTGTGCGCGACCAGCACGGCATTTTCAACGAAATGATGAAAGCGCTGTAGCGTCGGGTCAATCAACGGCTGGCCAAGTAACATCTCGGGTGTGATGCCGGTGATTTCTGTGGCAATTTTCGGCAGGTGGCGTTGCGGATCGACCAGCTGGTCGACGGTTTCATTGTAGAGGATTTTCCCATTGACGCCACGTACAGCGCCGAGTTGGATGATTTCGTCGCCATCCGAAGGATTAAGGCCGGTGGTTTCAGTGTCGAATGCAACAAAGGTCAACCGACTCAAGGGGAGGTCGTTTAACGACTCGATCATCTCACCTCTAAACAGGTCGAATTCGTAAAAAACCGGCCGCTGTTCGAACGTGTGCGCGGTGGCGGCCAGACTGCTCTCTTCACTGATCGGCAGGTAAATACTGATACCGTCACACGATTCATCGTCTACCGGCAGAAATTCAATGTGGCCATTATGCGATTTGATGAAGTTCTCAAAATGGAAGGTGTGGCTGAACCGATCCGTGACCAGTGGCGTATTCGCCCAGTCGATAATACCGTCGCGGGAGACGGCATCTTTCTGCCAGGTCAGGGTGAATACTGTTTCATCCTCTGTACGATCAATAGTTGCTGCCAGACTGTGAATATTGCCACGCTTCTTGAGTCGTCCGACCAGAAAGGCGAGAGCCTGAACAATGATGTATGAGTCGATGGTGAGCCAATCGTTTGATTTGATGTCAGTGTAGATGGTGATGTCATAACGCCGGCGGATATGCTGTTTGAAGATGTTCAGTATGTCGGCGCCCATTACTTCTTCGTGGCGGGCAGCTGATCTGATGTGCCTGGCTGATTCCTCCTGAGATTTTTCCAGTCGGGCGAGAATAGATTCGGCTGATTCTTTGATCAGGTGGCGCTTGGTGTTCAGATCATCAGCACTGATTTTCGGCGTGTCGATGATAGTGGTAATGGTTTGCTGGATCTTGCTGAGCGAATTCTTCATGTCGTCGGTTAATGCCTGCAGCCAGATCTCGCGACTGTTGTCCGCTTCGATCTGTGGTGCCATATCCTCCAGCGTCAGCACATAGCCGGTCATGACATTATTGTCAGTATTATGATCGACAATCGGTGCCATCTTGATCCGCAGATAGAGCTGGTCAAATGGTTGCATAAAACCGGTGGTTAGATTCTTCTGCTTGTTGTTGATTGCGTGTTGCAGGATGTCGATGCCATGGATAATCTGGTTGCGCTCGAGCAGTGCAAAAATTGAGCGGCCGAGGCCGATCAAGGAGCTCGATTTCGTCTCAACTTCGATCAACGCCTGGGCTTGTTGATTGTAAAGCAAAATCTGGCCATCGGTATTACAGACGATTACACCGTGTGGCAGTTCCGACATCAGGGCCACCAACCGGTTTTTCTCTTCATCGAGTGCTACGGCCGCCTGGGCGATACGCTGGTCAACTTCATTCTGCAGTTTTTCGTTGGCCGCCGCCGATTCATTGATGATGTTGATCAGGTGTCTGACCTCTGGCCCGCCCTGGATGTTCGCGCGATATTTTGGGTTGACCGCAGTGATCAGGCGGGTCTCTTCGGCGAGCTGAAGAATCGGAATGATGTAATAGCGGAAAAGCAGACTGGTCATGCCACCGATGATCAAAAAGATAATCAGGGCGCCGAGCAACGGGAAGGGGATCAGTTTGAAGACCAGAGATTCGACCAGTTCACGTTCTGCGGTTGCCAGATAAAACCATGAAGCGACGAAGCTCAGACCGATGACTGATAAGATTGCGAAAGCGATGCCGACGATGAATATCCAGTATTTGATGACGGGTTTCATGTATGCCTGTTCCTTAATAAAATTTTCTGCATATCTACTTCGCTCCACCACGCACTAACAAAATGTCTTAAACAAGGACAAATACATTCTCACGCCCGTTCGCATACTCACTAGAGGACGCAGAGTTCGCAGAGAAAACCTTTAAATCTGGGTAAACCA
>CBDUUF010000161.1:0-4723 GCA_965370375.1 uncultured Desulfuromonadaceae bacterium | reverse complement strand
ATGAGTTTAAAAGCAACATTGACCGCCGCGATGAAAGAGGCGATGAAGGCCAAGGATACATTGCGTCTCAGCACCGTGCGGATGACTCTCGCCGCAATCAAGAACAAGGAGATTGCTGCCGGTGACGAACTCGATGATGCGTCAGTAACGGCAATTATGTCGACCATGGTCAAGCAGCGCCGGGAAGCGGCTGAAGCGTTTCGCGATGGCGATCGGTTGGAGTTGGCTGAACAAGAGGAGGCCGAACTCATCATCTTGCAGTCGTTCCTGCCGGAGCAGTTGAGTGAGGACGCGGTGCGTGAACTGGTTGCTGCGGTAGTGACGGAACTCGGGGCTAGCTCCATGAAGGATATGGGCAGAGTGATGAAGGTGCTGACCGAGAAAACCCGTGGCCGGGCCGACGGCAAGCTGGTCAGCGAGCTGGTAAAAGCACGACTGATGGCGTCGCAATAATTCCGCCCTACTGCGTTGTCGCAGTTTTCAGGACTTTGACATACCGGTGTATGTCTTCACCCCTGAAAACCACTACGCCTTGTTTGACGAAATTATTACTTAGCCATCCAGAAAAAGATTTGAGATTAAATTCTGAATCAACAGGGTTATATCAGGTTTTGAGTCAGGTTTTCGAGGGGTTTGATGAACATCTTTGACATTCTTATCCTTATTATCCTCGGAGCGTTTACCCTTAAAGGGTTGGTGCGTGGTCTGATGAAGGAGCTCTGTACACTGGTCGGTCTGATTGCCGGTGCTCTGCTGGCGCTCAACTTTCACGGACCGTTGGCCGAGTCCATGGTGTTGGCTTTCTCCCTGCCGGAGCAACTCTGTGCCATCCTGGCTTTCCTCGCAATATTTCTACTGACCATGTTGATCTTTATATTTATCGGCATGATCCTGTCACGCTACGTCAAGCTGATGTACGTCGGCGGGCTGAACCGGGTGGCTGGTGGTCTGTTTGGCTTGGTGCAGGGGATCCTGATTCTTTCCTTGATTGTGTTTGCCCTGACCTTGCGACCATTGCCGGTCGGTCTTGATGATCAACTCGAAGTCTCAACTCTCGCCCCGCCATTTATCCATCTGGGTGAACAGATGTTTGACAGCAGCTGGCAGTTTATTCCCGAAGGGTAAAGACTTTGCTCGAACAGACCCTGCAACGGTTGGAGTTTAATAAGATCGTCCACCTGCTGGCCGGTTTTACCCAGACCGGTCCGGGCTACGAACTGGCGCTTGGCCTGCAGCCGTTGCCGTTGGATGTCGAGGTGGTGGCTGCTCTGGCCGAGGTCGCCGAGCTGGTGACGCTGTTCGAAACTTCCGGTTTGCCACCGATTAGCGGTCTGCATGATCTGCGGCCGGTCTTCAGTTCGTTGGCCGCGACCGGAACCTGCCTCGATGCCGAGACCTTTCTGATTGTTCTCTCCACGCTGGAAACCATGGATACGGTGCGCCGATTTTTCTCCGGCATGACCGGTCTGCCGCATACCTTGCCCCGGATTGGTCGTCTGCAATCGTGCAAGAAGCTGGCGACGGCAATCCGCTCTAGCATCGGTAGTCGTGGTGAAATACTCGATTCAGCCTCGACTGAACTGGCACGCATTCGACGGAGTATCGGCTCTAATCGACAGGAACTGCGGTTGCAATTGCAGCAGATGTTTGGTGATAGTCGGTTGTCCGGTGTTTTTCAGGATCGATTGGTGACTGAGCGAAACGGCCGCTATGTTGTGCCGGTCAAGGCAGATTTTAAGGGTAAGATAAAAGGGTTCGTCCACGATGCCTCGGCCAGCGGCCAGACCTTGTTTGTTGAACCGGCCACAGCGCTCGAATCGAACAACGCTCTGCAACAGCTGCTACTCAGTGAAACGGTTGAAGAGCGGCGGATTCTGCAGGCCTTGAGCGATATTCTGGTGGTTGAAGAAGCGCCGGTTCTGGTCAATCAGGAAGTTCTGGTGCACCTCGATTTGCGCTGCGCTATGGCACGTTTTTCCTCCCGGTGTGGCGCGGTGGTGCCGCATCTGGTTGACGAGCCGCTGATCGATCTGCGGCAGGCCAGGCATCCATTGCTGATTGTCGGTTGTGACGAGCCGACCGAAGTTGTGCCGGTCGATCTCCGCCTCGGTGAACAGCATAGCGTGCTGGTGATCAGCGGCCCGAATACCGGCGGTAAAACCGTCGCCCTGAAAACAGTCGGCCTGTTGATGTTAATGGTGCGGGCCGGATTGCCGATCCCGTGTCATCCCGATAGTCGTTTGCACCTGTTTAAAAAGGTTTTTGCCGATATTGGTGATGACCAGAGTATTGAAGAGCATCTGTCGACCTTCGCTGGCCACCTCACCCGGTTGCGGACTATCCTGGATGAAGCTGATGCCGGATCGCTGGTTCTGATCGACGAGGCCGGAACCGGAACTGATCCGGCGGAGGGGGCAGCCTTGATTCTGGCGGTGCTCGATCGATTGCGCGAGCAGGGGACCCGGGCCCTGTTAACGACTCATCTCAATCTACTCAAGGGGTATGCCCAGTTGCGCGATGATGTCGAGAATGCGGCGGTCGAATTCGACCCGGCAACGTTACGACCGACTTATCGTCTGCATTACGGAATTCCGGGTGAGAGCAGCGCCTTTACTATCGCCCGGCACTACGGCATAGACGATGCTGTTCTGGAGCGCGCACAGAGCTATCTCGGTGAAAGTGAACAGGAAGGGCGGCAGTTGATTGTTGAACTGAACAATCTCGTGCGGCAGCTGGAAGAAGAAAAACGCGAAATAGCTGAAAAGCTGGAGACGGCGCGGCAGGAGCGGGAGAAACGGCGCTATCTGCTGCAGGAGTTCGCAGGGCAGAAAAAGGAGTTGCTGGAACGTTCGCTCAAACGGGGTGAGAAGCTTGTGCGTGAGGCTGAGCAGGAAGTTCAGCGATTGCTGGAGCAGGCGCCACAGGCGAAAAGCGTGCCGGAAAAAGCTAATGTAGTAGCAGCGGTCAAGGCGGTTGGGAAAAAGTTACAGCAGGAAAAACCGGAGACGGCACCGGCGTTGAAAATCCCGCACGATGTACAGCTACGGGAGGTTCTGCAGGTTGTCGGGCTCGGTGTCGATGGTGTTGTGGTCCGGGTCTCAACCGGCAAAATCGAACTCGATGTGCAGGGCAAAAAGATGCGTCTGGCAGCTGCGCAGCTGGGACAGTATGCACCGCGGCGTTTTTCTGCGAAAAAGGGAGGTCCGCGGATTAATCGTCAGGTGGTGCGTGAGGATTTTCAGCCGCGCCTGCTGCTGGTCGGCAAACGGCTTGATGCGGCGGTAGCTGCGCTCGACCGATTTCTCGATGACGCCCTGCTGCACGGCATCAAGGAGCTCGAAGTTGTCCACGGCTCCGGTGAGGGTGTTCTGCGCCGGGCCGTGCGTGAACAGCTGACGGCGCATCGGGCGGTCACAGCGTTTCATGCTGCCGGACCAGATGCCGGTGGCGAGAACATAACCATTGTAGAAATGAGAGTATGATGAGCAGGCAGATACCCGAAGAGATTATCCAGGAGATTCGTGATCGGACCGACATTGTCGAGGTCGTCTCCTCCTATCTGCCGCTGAAACGCTCCGGCGCCAACAATCAGGGGCTATGTCCGTTCCATGCAGAAAAATCCCCTTCATTTAATGTCAACAGTACGCGGCAGATCTTTCACTGTTTCGGTTGTGGCGTCGGTGGCAACGTCTTTACCTTTATAATGCGTATGGAGGGGCTTGCTTTTCCGGAGGTGGTGCGTAGGTTAGGCGAGAAGGCGGGGGTTGACGTCCCGGATGAACAGATGACACCAGCCGAGGAACAGCGGCGCCAGGACCGGGAAAAGCTGGCCCGGGTCAACGAAGTGGCGGCCGATTTTTATCATCAACTGTTGCTCAATAGTGATGACGCAGCCCCGGCCCGGCGTTACCTGCGCCAGCGGGGTTTCGATTCGGAAGCTGTCCGGACCTTCAAACTCGGTTACGCACCTGAGCAATGGGAAGCGCTCTCCACTCATCTGAAAGACAAAGGATTTGAACCGAAGGCAATTCGTGATCAGCTCGGTTTAACCCGAGCCGGTAAAGAGGGTCGGCAGGATTATGATCTGTTTCGCAAACGGCTGATGATCCCGATAATCGATATCCGTGACCAGGTGGTGGCCTTTGGCGGTCGGGTGCTGGATGATTCATTGCCGAAATATATCAACTCACCCGAATCGCCGATTTATCATAAAAGTCGTGTTCTTTATGGCTTGGACAATGCGCGCGAGCCGATGCGTCGCGAGGACGTCGGTATTGTTGTCGAGGGGTATTTTGACCAGATGGCTCTGCACCGGGCCGGATTTACTAACTCGGTCGCAACCTGCGGCACCGCTCTGACGCCAGAGCATGCCAAGTTGCTGAAGCGCTATACCGACCGTCTACTGATGTTGTTCGATCAGGATAAAGCCGGACGGATGGCGACCCTGCGCTCGATGGACGTGCTTTTACCGGCCGGGATTTCAGTCGCTGTCGTCACCCTGGAGGAAGGGTCGGATCCTGATTCATTTTTAGCCGACAACGGTAAAGAGGCGATGCAGGCGCGACTCGATGCGGCGCAGCCGATTCTGGAATACTATATAGACTTGACCATTGAGCAGTGCGGCGAGTCGGTTGAAGGGCGTGCTCGAGCGGTCGAGGCGATAGCCGGCAAGCTTGGTCTGCTGAAAAGCGACATTGAAAAAGATCTGTACATCAAGGCGGTC
>CBDUUF010000160.1:0-4729 GCA_965370375.1 uncultured Desulfuromonadaceae bacterium | reverse complement strand
GTAAAAAGGTTGGTGACGTAGTTGAGCTTGCGGTGGACGGTTCGCTGATAGAGTATGAGTTGATAGAATTATACTAACTTACAGGCTTTTCTTTAAGGCGGTAATTAGTTGATATTGCGAAGCTTTTCGGCTAAAATAGTACGTTATTTTCAATAAATAAGCAGGTACAGATGCCAGATAAGAAAATTGACATAAAAAGTCTGACCCCGGAAGGACTTATCTCTTTTCTCGGTGGGCTGGGTAAAGAGAAGTTCAGAGCCGGTCAGATCCAGCGCTGGGTTTATAAGCGTGGCGTGGTTGATTTCGCCGAGATGACAGACCTGGCAAAGGATTTCAGGGCCGAACTGGAGAAACGGGCATTTATTTCGGATTGGGAACCGGAGCATATTGAAACCAGCCGGGACGGTACTGAGAAGTACCTGTTTCGTCTCGCGGACGGCGCATCAATCGAGACGGTACGGATTCCGATGGATAATGACCGCTCCACCATCTGTGTCTCTACCCAGGTCGGATGTGCTATGCAATGCGAGTTTTGCCTGACTGGTCAATTTGGCCTGACCCGTGACTTGCAAACAGCGGAGATTGTCAACCAGGTTTGCGCTGCTATGAAACGCGGTTCGGTAAATAACGTTGTGTTTATGGGTATGGGTGAGCCGTTACATAATCTCGATAATGTAATTGATGCCCTGGAGATACTTTATTCTGAGGCTGGTCTGGATTTCAGCCCGCGTAAGGTTACGGTTTCGACATCCGGGCTGGTGCCAGAGATGCGTAAATTTGGTGCCCGGGTAAGGGCCAACCTGGCGGTCTCTTTGAATGCGACAACCGACGAGGTTCGTGACCGATTAATGCCGATTAATAAGCGCTATCCACTCAAGGTATTAATGGCGGCCTGCCGGGATTTTCCGATGCCACCGGGGCAAAGGATTACTTTTGAATATATTCTTATCCGTGATGTGAATGATTCTCTCGACGATGCCAAGCGCTTGGTTAAACTGCTGCATGGTGTTCGGGCCAAGGTGAACTTAATAGCCTATAATGAACATGAAGGGTCGGGCTTTAAGTCCCCGATTCCCAAAACGATTGAAGCCTTTCAACGCTATCTACTCGACCGTGATATTGTTGCGATACGACGGGCCAGTAAAGGTCAGGATATCTCGGCTGCTTGTGGTCAGTTGAAGGGCAAGCTTGAAAAGAAATATACGGTTTAGGTTGAATTTATAATGTGACTATACAAGGAGATGAAAAAATGGTGATTGGAGTTATTGGCGGCAGTGGCTTGTACGAAATAGACGGGCTGTCTGATATAGAAGAAGTCAAGGTGTCGACCCCGTTTGGCGACCCGTCTGATCTTTTTGTCACCGGAGTGCTCGATGGGGTTAAATTGGTTTTTCTCCCTCGTCATGGTCGCGGGCATAAGTTCCTACCGTCCGAGGTTAATTACCGGGCAAATATTTACGGTATGAAAAAATTGGGCGTCGAGAGAATTATCTCGGTTTCGGCAGTCGGCAGCATGAAGGAAGATATCGTTCCCGGGCATATTGTGATCCCTGATCAGTTTTTTGATCGGACGCAGGGTAAGCGGGCGTCGACTTTTTTCGGTGACGGTATTGCTGGTCATGTGCAATTTGCCGATCCTATATGTCTCGACCTGTCTGATCTGGTGTACGCAGCCGCAGTAGAAGCTGGTGCAACGGTGCATAAGGGCGGCACCTATATCTGCATTGAGGGCCCGAACTTTTCAACCAGGGCTGAATCCAATATCTACCGCAGTTGGGGCGTAGACATCATTGGCATGACCAATATTCCGGAAGCACGTTTGGCACGTGAAGCGGAGATTTGCTACGCCACTGTTGCCCTGGCTACCGATTATGACTGCTGGCATGAAGGGCACGAAGATGTATCGGTTGAAGCTGTTATTGCTGTAATAAAACAAAATGTGGCAATGGCCCGTAACATCATCAGAATTGCTGCGGGCAAGGTGCCCGCAACACGGCCTTGTGCTTGTGCTGAAGCTTTAAAATTTGCAGTAATGACCAGGGCAGATGCTATACCTGAAAAAACACGTAAAAATCTTGATCTTCTAGTTGGTAAATACCTGAATTAACACGATTAATTGTTGCTATAATCGGTTTTTTGAGATAATTTAATAAATTGACCCATGCTGAAAAGAGAATTCCATGAGTATTTTAGTTGTTGGTTCGGTTGCTTTTGACTCAATTGAGACCCCTTTTGGGCAAGTTGAAGATGCTTTGGGCGGCTCTGCTACCTACTTTTCCACGTCGGCCAGCTTCTTTACCGACGTCAGTCTGGTAGCTGTAGTAGGTGAAGATTTTCCGGATGAGCATCGTCAGATGCTGGCGGAGCGAAATATAGACCTTGCCGGATTGCAAACGGCACCTGGTGAAACCTTTCGCTGGAAAGGGCGCTACGGGTTCGATCTTAACGAGGCGCACACCCTTGACACGCAGCTGAATGTTTTTGAGAATTTCAGCCCTGAGTTGCCGGAAAATTATCGGGATGCCGAATATGTATTCCTGGCTAATATTGATCCGGAGCTACAGCTTGATGTCCTAAGCCAGGTGCGCAATCCAAAATTAGTTGCATGCGACACCATGAATTTCTGGATTGAAGGCAAGCGTGAGCAACTGATAAAAACACTTGCGCACGTTGATGTGCTGATAATTAATGAAGGTGAAGTCCGTCAGCTTGCTGATGAACCGAATCTGCAAAAAGCTGCACGGATCATACTGGCCATGGGGCCAAAGACTCTGGTCATCAAACGCGGGGAGTATGGTGTGATCATGTACAGTGAGCATTCTGTGTTTTCTGCACCAGCGGTGCCGCTTGAGGAAGTTTTCGATCCGACCGGTGCCGGTGATACCTTTGCCGGTGGTTTTTTCGGCTATCTTGCTTCTACCAGGAACCTGTCAGACGCAAACATGCGCCAGGCGGTTGTCTTCGGTAGCGTAATGGCGTCATTTACCGTTGAGTCGTTCAGTCTTGACCGGCTGAAGGGGCTCGATTACAGGGAGATTAAGGATCGTTACACCGAGGTGAAACTCCTGACCGATTTTGCTAGTCTTGACTAGAGTTTCTCCTGAAACAGTGCTTCAAGGGGGGTTATGTTTCAGTTAAATGAAAAACTGAAGCGGTTGGATATTCCGGCGAAGAGTGTTTTGCGTCTACAGCGCTCACTCGGTGATGTTCAGGTCGCTTTACCCGGAATCAAGGCTCAACGTGCGACAGCATATGTCTGCGCTTTCAGTGTTGAGCAGGGTTTACGTGTAGCAATCGCTTTCCACCTGCGTGACACCAATTCTGTAGTTTATTATTTAAATGATGGCAACAAAACACGTAAGGAGATTGCCGACGTATTGACTGAAGGCGTTGTGTTTGCTGAAACACTCGGATTTATACTTGCTGATTTAGACATTCATCAGGCTGATCCTGCGGAACGTGAGGCGATCTGGGATTCACTACCTCTGAAAAACCCGCCTAAGCCGATTGATCCTGAAAAAGTCAAGGCTGAGAAGGCCGCTGAAGCAGAAAATCAGGCAGAAGAAAAAGCTGTAAAGCAGAAAACTGCCAAGGTTAAGGCAGTTGTTAAATCTGACGACACCTCATTGTCGCCAGATGCTGCAGATGATATAGATCTTGGCTTGCCCCGTTCACCTTCACTAGTTTCAATGCGGCGGAAAAAGACCCCACCGACTGCTGACGAGCTGGAAGATATGCGCAACAGATTGCGCGAACGTCTCGGACGCTTCCTCTCTTCAATGTAGGAGACTGATACTTTGCGATATATTTTATTTACGATTGTTTTCGGCCTGGTGGTCGTTGTCGGTTGCACTCCGGTCGTTAAACCGAAACAAGCCGAGTCGCATTATAAACTGGGAATTTCCTACATGGGTACCGGTGACCCGACGATTGCTTTGCGTGAGTTTTTAAAAGCAGAGGCGATAGAGCCGGATGATGCTGATCTACAAGCGGCTTTAGCCGAAGCCTACTTGGTGAAGAAGGTGTACCATGAAGCTGAAAAGCATTTTAAATTAGCCTTGGAACTCGACAAGGGAAACCCTAAATTTCAAAACAACATTGCTGCACTCTATATAAAAATGAAGCGTTATGATGATGCTATTGAATATTTTCAGATGGCAGCATCAAATTATCTGTTTGGCCGGCCTGAGATGTCCTGGACCGGATTAGGTCACGCCCAGTTTAAAAAAGAGGATTATCCTGCCGCACTAAAAGCGTTTGACAATGCGATTGATGCAAACTGGCGGTTTGCTGCTGCTTATTTAGGTCGTGGTGAAGTCTTTCATGCCCTTGGTGAATTCGACAAAGCTATTGTCGAATATAATCAGGCTCTGGATCTTGCTCCAACCTCGTCAATTGTGCATTTTAATATGGCACTCAGCTATCTGAAAAAACGCGATAAAGAACAGGCTATAAGTCATTTTGAGTCAACCGTTAATCTGGCTCCAGACTCTGAAATCAGTCGACAGGCAAAAACTTTCCTCAGTGTTCTGCAGTGATATCTGAAGTAGCAAAATCCTGGCAATCAGCACAGTCCGTAGTTGCCGAGTTATCATCTGGAATACAACCAGATCTTGTTGTTGTGCTTGGTTCAGGTCTCGGGTCTGCTGTTGACTGTTGTAAGCCGGTCGTCAGAATCCCCTATAATGATATGCCTGGTTTGCCAAAATCATCAGTCGACGGTCACGCC
>CBDUUF010000159.1:0-4734 GCA_965370375.1 uncultured Desulfuromonadaceae bacterium | reverse complement strand
GAACTAAAGAAAAGTAACCAAAAGAAAGTCGCCCAGCGTAATCACCCTGCGGGTGTCCTCACGGCAGTCGGTTCATCCGGCGCGATAAAAAACTCGTCCTCATTCACTTCGTTCTTTGCGTACTCAGACAGTTTTATCCCGAAGACCCCGGATAAACCGACTTTGTTCGGTGATTGCACATGGGAGGAAAACCTCAGAGATGTAAGGCTGATCAAAAATGTCCGAATGCAAGGCGCCTGCAGATCACGAAGCGAGGCGTAGCGGCAGCTACGTTGCAGCGACGAGAGCAAAGGGAACGCAGCAGACGGGCGTTTTTCATCAGCCAGCCGCCTAGGCGGCTATTTCTTGCCTTTGATCCACCAATCACTATCACCATCAAACCACCACCTCGAAGAATCAGTGGTCCAGATCGCTTCGGACAACTCCTTGGCCGAAGCACTCTTCAAGCGTTTCACCGCAAACGGATACCACTCATCGGCATTGCGATTACCAAGATCCTGGTACTCTTTGAGCGCCAGAATCATCTCCAGTTGATCAGCATCATGCGCCAACTCCGACTCGCGCGTCTCTCTGGCTTCAAATTCATTAATGGTCGCCTTATACTCGTCACCAAACGGTAAGGTCTTCGCCAGATCATCGACCGCCCGCCCCTCATCGACCTGAACATACTTCTTGTTGACATAGTTCATGTCACCGGTCCGCGCCTCGGGGATATCGTGAAACAGACAGAGTTGCATCACCTTGCCGGAATCGACCTCACCATCGATCTTGGCCAGCGTGTAGCCGATGATCGCGGTCCGGAAAATATGTTCAGCGACCGACTCATTACCCGAACCGAGAAACTGAAACCCGGTCCGCGGGGTCCGCTTGAGCATACCGACTTCAAATAGAAAATTTGCCAGGTTTTTCATATTTTCTTCTTTCATCTTTCAATTCCTTGTTTATATAGGTGCTCTTGACCAAAGAAGATCGAGATTTCTCTCTTCGTTCGAAATGACAGTGCGTTTATCGCCAGTAACCATCTGTGGAGAGGGCCCCATAGGAACGGGCCCGGATCAATTTACTATTAGCATTTAAAACCTGCCCTACTCTGACGATAGAGATGCCTACCTTCATGTTCCCTACTTTTTGTTGACGCATGGAGACTGTCAGGTTGTACGGGCCAAAGCGAAAGTCTGTATATTTGAGAGCAGATTTTGGCTCATTTGCAGGTTCATAGCAATAGCTATGGGACAAAAAGGAGCTGAAATATGGGCCAAATAGTTGGACTTGCAGCTGGCTCATGGATAGCCTGATATTCTCCTTAACAAAAAGTAGGGCGTCTGGCAGGACGCGACCTGCCGATTCTGTTTTATGCTTTTCGGTTTCGGTTATAACAATTGGGTCATTCTATGCTCATTATCCTCAATCGTAAATAGGAACTATCTATTAGCAGAAGACAATCAACCCCTTATCCCTTCCCCTTTCCCAACACATCTGCTAGATTATTCCCGGTTTATCCAGGGGCTAATAAATAATGAGCAAAACAGACTACCCATTACCCATCAATAACGAACCGGTCATCCTGACCCGCTCCGAGCATCCGATCTCGCGCAAGCAGTTTGATCAGGAGACGATCAAGGTTCTGTATCGCCTGCACCGCAGCGGCCACAAGGCCTATCTGGTTGGCGGCAGCATTCGCGACCTGCTGATTGGGCGGACACCGAAAGATTTCGATGTCGGCACCGATGCCACGCCGAACCAGGTGCGTAAGCTGTTTCGCAACTGCTTTCTGGTCGGCCGCCGCTTCCGTCTGGCGCATATCCGCTTCGGCCGTGACACACTCATTGAAGTTGCCACCTTTCGCCGCCAGGCCGATGAATCAGATATTCCGGATGATCCGGCGGCCCAGCTGTTTGCATCCGAGAATGTATTCGGCACTCCGCGTGAAGATGCTTTCCGGCGCGACTTCACGATTAACGCCTTGTTCTACAATATTGAAGACTTTTCGATTATCGATTACGTTGGCGGCCTGCGCGACCTGAGTGAAAAACGGATTCGGATGATCGGCGACCCGCTGGTCCGCTTCGAAGAGGATCCGGTCCGAATGTTGCGCGCCCTGGAGTTTGCCGCTCGTCTCGAGTTCGAGATTGACCGTGAAACACTCGAGGCGATCCCTACCAAGGCGCACCTGCTCGCCACTGCCTCGCCGGCCAGGTTGCGCGAAGAGATGATGGAACTGTTCCGGCACAAAGTCGCTTCTTCCGTTCTGCGCCAGGCCGGTGAAACCGGCATCCTGACCCACCTGTTGCCGAGCTTTCTTAATGATGAGAATTGTTACCGGATGCTTGACCAGATCGATGCCCGAACCTCTGCTGGTAAGCCGATCACCGAAGGGGTGGTCATCGCCGCCCTCTATCTCGAAAACTTTCGTCGCCTATTGGCCGACGCGGGTGAGATCGACTTCGCCGGTGTCATGCACCTGGCTAATGAAGCGATCACCCCGCACACAAAACACTTTCAGGTTTCACATGGTATCCGCCATCAGGCCCGCGAAATGTTCCTCGCCTTCCGCCGCTTTGAAATGGGCCGGGGCCGCAAAGGGGAGCGGCGCTTTTTACGCCACCCGGCCACGCCGCAGGCGCTGGAGTTGTATGAGCTATGGTGTCAGACTGGTGAAGGCGATGCAGAGTTGGCCGCCAACTGGAGACAAGCGCTGGAGCAAGCCGGTAAGCCGGCTGAGCAACAATCTGGCGAGCAGCAAAAACCGACAGAACGCCGCCGCCGACCGCGCAGACGCCGGCGCAAACAGCCAGCTCAATCCTGATTTATCTTTTTCAATAACTGCTTCAATTCGGTAACTTCCTGAGTCGTTAATTCCCGATCTTGATACAGCGCCGCTCCGTAAAGACGGACAAAATCGAGAGCCGCTGAATTACCCGAGCGTTCAGCCAAAGTGTACAGACCGACCGACCCGCTTCCCGGAGCTGCTATCCGTTGCATAAACTGCCTGACCAGCCGGTTGTGTTGCAGCTGTCGGCCCCATCTTCGTCGCCAGATGAGCCATGTAATCAAAACTGTCAATCCAATTAGAATCGTTGCAGCTGCGTATTTTTTCAGGCGCTGTTTGTCGACACCACGATACTGTTGGTGCAAGCTCTTGAGCGCTTCAACCTGGCGGACAAAATCGAGGGTAATAACCGCCTGTGTCCAGTAATAATCAACAGCATCCATCAGCTGCCGCCAGCCGGGCTGTTTCTGGCCGATGGTGGCGAGCAAGCCCGATTCCATCCGGATCGCAAGGTGGTTGGGATCATAACGCTGCCAGATTCTTTGCTCATCGAGATACTCGACCCAGACATGCGCGGCCCGCTCTCCAACCAGATAATAGCCACCGAGCGGATTGTAATCGCCGCCAAAATAGCCGCCGACCAATCGGGCTGGCACCCCGGCCTCACGCAGCATGACGGCAAAGGCCGAAGCAAAATGTTCGCAGTAGCCCCGCTTCGACTCAAACAGAAAAGTATCGACCGGGTCACCTGCCGTCGGCAAATTCTGCGTCGCGTAAACCAACTCCTGCCCCCGGAAAAAATCCTTAATGGCGGTCACCCGCTCCGCCCGACCCTTGATCCCGGACAACTCAGTACGAACATATTCCCTGGCCCGCGGAGCGATCGCAGCCGGGAGCGGTAGATACTCCCGTTCAGAAACCTTCGGTGACAAGGCTAGATTGCTACCGATCCGCGACATTACATCATAACTCCGTGCCCGCTTGGTTGTTCTTGTCGAAGTGTAAATATTGTCACGTTTAACCGAATAGCGAATACCGGAAACGGTGTGCGGATAATCGAGCGTCACCAGAAATTTGCGTTTTCCAGCTTCGGGAAAAATAGTCAATTCAGCTACCCTGCCACCTCCTGGAACTGTATAACCGGAGCCAGCGAGACCTTCACGTTTCCAGACATTACCCTCGAGTCGATCAAGAACAGTCATCCGCCAGTATAGGTCCTCCGGCGCCCATTCGCGGCTTTCGGCCCGAAAAGCGACGCGCAAATCGGCGGCGGTGCCGGAGACACTCCCCGGGCTGACCTCTTCGGAAAAACCGACTCCGGCAAGTGCGCCGGGATTGAGAAAATCCCAGAGCGGATGCTGGGTCCGCGGCAGAATAAAGAAAAACAGGATCGCCAGCAGCAGAGAACCGGCGGGCAGCAGCCAGGTCGTCTTGCGCAGGGTTCTGAAACTCGCCCGATCAAGCGCCAGGTTCGGATCACTGACATCGAAACAGAGGAGTACCAGGCCATAAATCAAGGCGCAGACCATCAATAACATGAGCGGTAAAAATGACAGGTGCAGGGTCAGCAAGGTTGATCCGGCCAGGGCGAAACCAGCAATCAGAAAGATTTGCAGAAAGTTTCGTCCCTGTTTTTCGGTCAGCAGCCGAACCGCCAGGAGCAGAACCGCAATATTCAATGCCGGTGACACCAGATTCTGGCGATCGATCTGCGACGCGTAAAAGATGAAAACTAGAATGGACAGGAGTGTCGCCACCGGTGCCGACAGAAAATATCGCTGCTTGCGGTCAGACCAGAAGCCGACCGCCAGCGCACCAGCGATAACGATCTGTACCGGCAGGTCGAGATACAGATAAACCGGCGTCACCCCGAGCAGCGCAACAACGGTGGTCAGGTTTTCAAGTTTGCGTCTGATCCGAACCATAAAGTGCAAGCTCCGTTAGCAGATGCAGCCGGTGCCGCC
>CBDUUF010000158.1:0-4747 GCA_965370375.1 uncultured Desulfuromonadaceae bacterium | reverse complement strand
GAGCACCTCGGTGTGCTTGAACAGCTTCAACAGCGAGGCGCCGTAGAGGATCGGGTAGAGGGAACAGAGTAGCAATGGCACAATGACATAGCTGCGCATTTCATCGTTCAGTCCCATGATGTCACCGAGTACCAGGCGGTTGAACGGCAGAGCGATCAACAGCATGATGATCGCCATGCCGCCGGAGACACGACGGAAAAACTGCAGCAGCACCCGGTTGTCGGCGCGGCTGCTGACCAGGGTCAGATAGGCTTGCTGCAGGTTGCGCAACGGTCCGGCGAGCAGGAACAGGAAACCACGGATTACGCCGAAGGCCGCCAACGCCTGCGGAGCGTCCGGCAGGCGGCTGATGATGGCGTTAATGGTCAGCGGGATGGTCTGCTGCAGGCATGAAGAATAGGCGAGGGGAAAGGCGAAGGCGATGATCTCGCGGGTGCTTTTCTCCTCCTCGTCCTGATAGCGAACCCGCAGCCGCCAGGCGAACAGGCCGATAACGATGGTTTCGACGGTGACGCAGGCGAGCAGGGCGATCGCCCCGAGTCGGGCGCCGGCAAAACTGTCTTTTGCCAGCAGCAGCACGCCGATCAGGACGGCGATGCGGACAGCGGTGGCGAGTGAGACCAGTCCGGTCCGTCTCGCTTGAATCACCAACCCCTGCGCGAGACCACGCAGACCGGTAGCAAACGGCAGCAGCACCAGGATGGTCAGGGCGCCGCGGGCTTCAGCGGCAATGGCGTCGTTGACACCGAGTACGGTGCCGAGCAGGAAAGTGCCGAGCGGAGTGAACGCGACCAGTGCCAGCATGATCGAGACATAGCTGCCGACCAGAAAGACGAACAGGGTGACGCCTTGCAGCGACTTGCGGCCACGCACCATGGCGATGGTGACGGTATGGTTCTGGTACGAGGGCGAGGCGAGGAACAGGTGTAGCACCATGGCGACCGAGAAGCCGGCCAGGGCGACGATGAAATCTTCCTGTCGGGCGAGACCGGCGTTGATGATCGAGTGTGACACACTCATCAACTGGACGTTGAGCAGCAGCGGAAAAAAGAAGAGCGAGACGTCGCGCAAGCTTATGTTCGGTCTGGTTTCGGCCATCAGGCTGCCGGGAAGAGCCGGTCGAGATCACTGACGGAGTCGACCATCCAGGTTGCAGTGGCGTCACCGGCGTTGCCGAGACCCCAGGTACAGAAGCAGGTGGCGACGCCGGCCGCGTTGCCGGCATGCAGATCGGCATGGTGATCACCGATCATCACCGCTTCATTTGGTGTCGATCCAAGTTGTGCGAGTGCGGCCAATAGCGGCTTGGCCGAAGGTTTTTTTTGGTCGAATGTATCACCACCAATTATGGCACCAAAATAACGGCTGAGGTCGAGCCGGTCGAGCAGGCGGCGCGACAACTCCTCCGGTTTGTTGGTCACCACCGCCATTTTCATCTGTCGATGTTTTTCAAGAAACTCGGTGATGCCGGGATAGGGGCAGGTTACCTCGACCAGGTGGTGTGAATAGAGTTCGAGAAATCGATGCAATTGTTCGACCTTAAATTCACCTTCCGGCATGGCGCGGCGAATCAGCATGGTGGCGCCGTCGCCGACGTAGCTGCGCACCGTGTCGATATCGAGTGGCGGAAGATCGTGTTCCTGACGCAGCAGGTTGACGGAGGTTGCCAGATCGACGGCTGAGTCGACCAAAGTGCCGTCGAGATCAAACAACAGGGTGGTGATAGGCGTTTGGCCTGCCAGCTCAGGCATAATCACGTGCCCCGAAAATGGCGGTGCCGATCCGGATCATGGTCGCACCCTCTTCGATGGCAATTTCGAAATCGGCACTCATGCCCATTGAGAGTTCATCCATGCTGACATTTGGAAGGCCCAGCTCTGCGATCGAATCGGCCAGTTGTCGCATCGCCCGAAACCAGTGCCGCGACTCTTCCGGGTCTGCGCTGTGTGGCGGGATCGCCATCAATCCACGGATTCGCAAATTTGGTAGCTCAGTAATCTGCCGAACCAATTCTTTGAGATCGTCGGCGCTCACGCCGGCTTTGGTCGCTTCGGCGCCGATGTTGACCTGGATCAGGATCTCGACCGGTCGGTCGCATTTGGCCCACTGTTTGTCGATCTCTTGAGCCAGAGACAGGCGATCGACCGAGTGAATCATCGCCACCTTGCCGCGCAACTGCTTGACCTTGTTGCTCTGCAGGGCGCCAATATAGTGCCAGTCGACATCGACGGTGCAATCGGCATACTTGGCGACAAACTCCTGCACGTAGTTCTCACCGATCATTTTCTGTCCGGCGGTCGCGGCTTCTTCAATATCGGCCAGCGGTTTTTTTTTCGACACCGCCAGCAAATGGACGGACTGTGGGTCGCGGCCAGCTTGGTGGCAGGCGGCGTCGATCCGTTGGCGGATTTGGGTGATGTTGTCTTTGATGGTCATGGTTTAACTCAATCTATGTAAGATTAGCGTGTCATCTCGACCAAAGGGAGAGATCTTGTTGGTTTTTTTCGTTTAAACAACAAAAAACAAGATTTCTCTCTGTCGTTCGAAATGACAAAGCTTTTACTCCAGTAAACACCCGCTGATAGGGCCCCATTGGAACGGGCCCGGATAAATTCATTTTCAGCCAATTGAAACGAACTAGCTATGCGACCGAGATGCCCACTGCAAAGTGAGCCGTTTCTTTTGGTTCGTTTTCTTTGCGGCTTGTACAAAGAAAATGCACTCGGTTGTCGGGCCGGGACCCGACGGTTCAGGTGTTGTCATTTTGACTGAAAGGAGAATTATAACCAAGATTTCTCTCTTCGTTCGAAATGACAGGATAAGTAGAGGATCAGCTTTTTTGATCGAACAGCGTCGCCGCGCCCATCTGCTCAAGTGTCTCAACTACTTCACACAACGGCAGGCCGACAACATTGGTGTAGCTGCCGTCAATGCTGCTGACCAGGCAGGCACCAATCCCCTGGATGCCGTAGGCACCGGCTTTGTCGTCCGGTTCCCCGGTAGCAATGTAGCCTGCGATTTCAGCGTCTGTCAACTCCCGGAAGGTTACCCGGGTGGTAACGGCGGTCGCTTCGTGGACATTCTTTTCCCGATCAACCACCGCATAGCCGGAGACGACCCTGTGGCTGCGACCGGCGAGCGAACGGAGCATGCCCGCGGCGTCATTGTTATCGACCGGTTTGCCGAGTATGGCATCGTCGCGAACGACTACGGTGTCGCTGCCGATGAACCAGCGTCCAGCAATATCACTGCGGGCGGCGACGGCCCGGGCTTTGGCCAGGCTGAGTCGCTCAACATGGGCTTCAGGTGTTTCATCCGGTAGAACCGATTCATCAACATCGGCCGGTATAACGGTGATCTCCAGGCCGATTCGGGTCAAAAGTTCTTTTCGCCGTGGTGAGGCCGAAGCGAGAACAATCTGTGGCGCACTCATGCGTCAACTCCTTGAGTTTTTTGCCACCAGTCTGCCAGATCGGCCAGGGCGCGCTCGGCCATCGCCAGACGCCGCTCGGAGCGTTTGCGTTTACGATTTTCCAGTAGCGGAAACAGGCCGTAATTAACGTTGGCTGGCTGGAACTGTTCCGGATCAGTCTCGGTCAGGTGGGTCAGCAGGGCACCGAAGGCGCTGGTCGCGGGTGGTAGTTCCAGCGGCTTGCCGAGCTGCTGGCGGGCGACGGTCAGGCCGGCGAGAAAACCGGAAGCGGCCGATTCGACATACCCCTCGACGCCGGTGATCTGCCCGGCAAAAACGATGCGCGGGTCGTTTTTGAGTTGTTGCCTTTTGTCGAGACAGGCCGGGGCATTGATGAAGGTGTTGCGGTGCATGCCGCCGTAGCGGGCAAACTCGGCCTTCTCCAGTCCGGGAATGGTGCGAAAGATCCGTTTCTGTTCCGGGTGGGTCAGTTTGGTCTGGAAACCGACTATGTTGAACAGTTGCCCCTGGCGATCCTCCATGCGGAGTTGGATTACGGCGGCTGACTTTTTATTGGTGCGCGGGTCGGTCAGCCCGACCGGTTTCATCGCGCCGAAGGCCAGGGTCTGCTCACCTCGATCGGCCAGCACCTCGATCGGCATGCAACCTTCGAAATGGATCGCCTTTTCAAAATTATGATAAGGGACGGTCTCCGCCGAGATGAGTGCGGCGATAAATTGCGCGTACTGTTCTGCGTCGAGCGGGCAGTTAAGATAGTCGGCGCCACCCTTATCGTAACGTGAAGCGCGCCAGACAATATCCATATTAATCGAATCGGCCTCGATAATCGGTGCTATGGCGTCGTAGAAATAGAGGTGCTCGCTACCGGTCAAGCGGGCGACTTCCTGTGACAGAGCTGCGGAGGTGAGCGGTCCGGAAGCGATAATCACCCGGCCCTGTTCCGGAATCGATGTTACTTCGCTGCGCTCGAGATTGATCAATGGCTGCTGTTCGATCTTCCGCGTAATGTAGTCGGCGAAGTCCTCACGGTTGACCGCCAACGCCCCACCGGCCGGTACCGTGGTCGCATCGGCCGCTTGTATGATCAGGCTGCCGCAGCGACGCAGTTCTTCTTTCAGACAGCCGACCGCCCCCTGCAGACCGATGCCGCGCAGGCTGTTCGAACAGACCAGTTCGCCGAGACTCTCAGAGTGGTGGGCCGGTGAATAGCGCTGCGGTTTCATCTCAATCAGGGTGACGGAGACGCCTGCGCGGGCGGCTTGCCAGGCGGCTTCGCAGCCGGCCAGTCCGCCGCCGATTATGGTTATGTGGTTT
>CBDUUF010000157.1:0-4759 GCA_965370375.1 uncultured Desulfuromonadaceae bacterium | reverse complement strand
CCGCGACTTGAAGAACTGCTCGGCGGTCAGGCTGATGAATTGCGTGAAGATGTTGAACTGCTCGAGGGCGCTGCCAACCCGTTTGATCTCAAAGAATATCTCAAAGCGAACCAGACCCCGGTCTTTTTCGGCAGTGCAATAAACAACTTCGGTGTGCGGGAGATGCTCGATGCCTTTGTTGAGTTGGCGCCGCCACCGATTCCTCGCCAGACGACGACTCGCATGGTGCAGCCGGACGAGGCTGATTTTTCCGGTTTTGTATTTAAGATCCAGGCCAATATGGACCCGGCACACCGTGACCGGATCGCTTTTTTACGCATCTGTTCCGGCAAGTTTACCCGCGGTATGAAGGTGCGGCATCATCGTATCAATCGTGATGTAACCTTGCCGAACGCCACTATTTTCATGGCTCAGGACAGAACTAACGTTGAAGAGGCCTGGCCGGGCGATATTATTGGTATTCACAACCACGGTACGATCAAGATCGGTGATACCTTCAGCCTGAAGGAACCGCTCAAATTTACCGGCATCCCGAATTTTGCTCCCGAACATTTTCGCCGGGTGCGACTGAAGAACCCACTGAAGGTCAAGCAACTCGAAAAGGGGTTGACCCAGCTTTCTGAAGAGGGGGCGGTGCAGGTGTTCCGGCCGGTTATCGGCGCTGACTGGATTCTTGGCGCCGTCGGTGTATTGCAGTTTGATGTCACCATGGCCAGGCTCAAGGATGAATACGGTGTTGATGCCGTCTATGAGTCGGTTGAATATGCGACCGCGCGCTGGATCGAGTCAGACGACAAGAAAAAATTGGCCGAATTCGAGCACAAAAACCAGGGCGCGTTGGCACACGATGCCGAAGGTAATCTTACTTATTTGGCAGCATCTGAATGGCGGCTCGGTCACGTCGCCGAGCAGTGGCCGGAGATCACTTTTGTCAAAGCGCGTGAACATAGCTGATTGCCAGTGCAGGTAAATTTTCTTTGTTGTTTTAGCGGGGCGTACCAATCGGTGCGCCCTGTTGTTTATTGGCTGTTGAAGTAGATGCTATGCAATTGGCACAAAAAGCGATATTCTGTTATCTGGATATAATTCAGTTTAGTGGAGGAGCTATGCAGACTCGCGGGTTTTTTCGACAGCAGGCTATCTTGGCACTTTGCCTATGCGTCATGAGTATCTCTCTTCTTTCCTGTCAAAAATCAAAAACACCAGAACCGGTAAAGATCGGCGTAATTGCCTATCTTGAGGGCGAACAGCGGGATTCCGAAGGGTTGCCGACCATGCATGCCGCAACTATGGCTTTAGCGGATTTTGTTGCACAAGGCGGTTTAGTTATAGCTGGTGTCGCGCATCCGGTTGAGCTGGCTATCGAAGGGATTGAACAGACCCGGGAAGCGTCTGTCGCCGCTACCAGAAAACTGATCAATCGGATTGGAGTAGCAGGTATTGTCGGCCCACAATTCAGTTCAGATGCTATCCCGTCCGGCAACTTGGCCGAGCAAGCCGGGGTTCCTATGATCAATCCGGTGTCGACCAACCCGAAAACTACTGCCGGTCGCAACTTTGTGTTCCGCATGAGTTTTCTCGATGATGCCCAGGGCGCGGCGATGGCCGCTGTGGCGCTTGACGCTCTCGGTGCGAAGCGGGCAGCCGTGCTGTATAATGAGGCCGATGCTTACAGTAACGGGATTGCCAGTGTGTTCAGGGATGTGTTTGCTCGACAAGGCGAGGTGGTTGCTTTTGAATCGTATGTAAGCGGTGATAATGATTTTGCTCCGCAGTTAAAGCGGATCAAGGCGGCAATGCCTGATGTTGTTTACCTGCCCAGCTATCACAATGAGGTAACTTTACAGGTTGAAATGTTTCGGAAGCTAAAAATCGATGCAGTTTTACTCGGAGCCGACGGCTGGGATCAGCGACTGGTTCCGAAGCTTAATGACTTTGACAACTCGTATTTTTCCATGCACTGGGATCCCCGGGCATTGGGTCAGAATACGGAAGACTTTTTTAAACGGTATGTAGAAGAGTTTCAATATGAACCGAACGGCACAGCGGCATTGACCTATGACGCTGTGCGCTTACTGTTACTGGCGATGCAGCGGCAGCAGAACACCACTCCAGAGGCAATTCGCAAGGGGCTGATGCAGCTTGAACCATATCAAGGCGTTGGTGGTCTGATCGATTTCATAGATTCAGGGAATCCGGTGAAGCCGGTTTTGATTATGCATGTTAAAGATGGTGAGAAGCGTTTCTTTAAAACGGTAGCGCGTTAATCGCAGGTTGATGCAGGGACGAAAATGACGTTTCTCAACTGGTATAGACAAAAACTTGTGCGTCGTCAGGCAGGCCCGTATTTGCTGCTCTCTTTTCTCACTGTTTGTCTGCTCAGCAGCATGACCTATTTTGTGGCCAGGGATATTTTCCGGGACAAGGCTGTTTCCAGGTTGAAATTGACTTTCGACCTGCACGAAGTAGAAATGGAGACCTGGGTTGCTGATCAAAAAAAGTCAGTAATATTTATCGCCAGAACCTCACTCGTGCGTGAAAGAATAGCCGAGCTGCTTACCTACAAACCGGATCATTTCTATCACTCGGAAGCGTTTCGCAAAGTTTCCGAGTATCTTTATTCCTATATTAAAAATTTTGACGGGCTGCGTGAAATCATGATTCTTTCGGATCATGGCGGCAAGGTGTTGTTTTCGACCAACAGTGAAAGTGAAGGCGAGTATCGTTCCGGAGACACGTTTTTTCGCAAAGGTCAGAATGCTCTTTATGTCCAGGGTGTTTACCCGTGGCGGGAGACGGCTGAACCGACTATCACGATCTCCAGACCCCTGCTCGATGCCAATGGGGTTAAAACCGGAGTTCTCGCAGTTCATCTTGATCTTGAACGGTTGGATGCAATCGTCGGCGATCATCCCGGTGCAGCTATTTCGGAAGAGGCCTATCTGGTCGATAAATACAATACTTTTGTCTCAGCTGAACGCTTCGGCCGTCACGATTTTCCACGTGGGGTTCACTCGGAGGGGATCGATCGCGCGGTCGAAGGAAAAGAGGGCTTTGGTTTCTATCCGAATTATATCGGGGTGCCGGTTGTTGGCTATTATCGATGGAATCCCGAACTGGAAGTTGCCATTCTGGCGGAAATATCTCAAGAAGAAGCGTTTGCACCGGCTCGGCAGCTCGGATTTTTTATTGCCGGAATTGGCTTTGTCCTGAATTTCCTGTTACTTGTCGCCACGGTTCTGCTGTCGAAAAAAATTGCCCAACCGATTTTGGCCATGTCAAAGGTGGCCACCGATATCGCAGCTGGTGATTTTACGCTCCGGGTGCCGGTTTTGAGTCAGGATGAGACCGGTGACCTAGCCCGTGCATTTAACAGCATGATCACACAGGTTAATATCGTTTATGACGAGTTGCGTGATAGCGCTACTCATTTCCATTCAGTTTTCCAGCTGAGTCCCGATGCAATCGGTGTGCAACGGGCTGTAGATGGCGTACTGATCGATGTGAATGACAGTTTTTGTAAAATGTTCGATTTTCAGCCTGATGAGGCGATAGGTGTTTTGCCTGATGCTCTCAATCTATGGGCAGATAAGCGAGATCGAGCGCGGCTGGCAGTTCAGCTAAGGCGCGTTGGCCAGGTTAAACAATTTGAAGCACGCTTCCGGCGTAAGAATGGCGAGCTGTTTGAGGGTTTAGTCTCGTCTCGCCATATTGACTTGGATGGCACTTTACACATTATTTCTGTGCTGCTGGATGTTTCGGACCTCAGGAAAACAGAGCGAGAGTTGTACGAAAGCCGGGAGTTGCTGCAGACAATTATGAACGCTATCCCGGCACCAATATTTTTCAAGGATGTGGCCGGGGTTTATCAGGGCTGTAATAGCGCTTTTACTGAATTCTTCGGATATGAATATGCTCAGATCGTCGGCCACACTGTTTATGATGTAGCACCGCTGGAGGACGCTAGAATCTATGAAGCAGCTGACCGGAAGTTGCTGGAACAGGGCGGGTTGCAGATTTATGAAGCTAAAGTTAGTCATACCGATGGTAGCGATCGGGATATTGTTTTTCACAAGGCGGTTTATACTAACCCGGATGGAAGCGTAGCGGGTCTGGTTGGCGCCATGCTCGATGTCTCAGAGGTTCGGGCGACGCAAACCGCCCTGGCCGAAAGTGAACAGAACTACCGGGAAATTTTCAACGCTTCGAATGAATCAATTATTGTCCGTGACGTTGCAACCGGTAAGGCTGTTGATGTCAACCGGGCGATGCTGGAGATGTTTGGTTATCCTTACGCTGAAGCGTTGCAGTTGACGCTTGCAGATTTGTCCAGTGGCGAGCCGCCCTATACCCGGGAACAGGCGCATACCTATATCGAGAAAGCTGCAGCCGGCGAGCCGCAACTGTTTGAATGGCAAGCAAAGCGCAAGGATGGCACCCTGCTGTGGGTAGAAGTAGCTCTGAAGCGTTCCACCATTCTCGGTCAAGATCGTATTCTGGCGGTGGCGCGGAACATCGAGGAACGGATGATAGCGGAGCAGGATCGACGGGAGAGTGAAGAGCGCTTCCAGCAGTTGATTGAAAACGCTCCTGACAGCATGTTTATGCATGCTGAAAATGGTCAGATTTTGAATGTTAATCAGCGGGCCTGTGACAGCTTGGGCTATGATCGGTTAGAGCTGCTCGGGATGACGGTCGCCGAGCTTGAATTGGGTGTGAGCATTGAAAAGTTGCAAACGCATTGGCAGCAGATGGAGGT
>CBDUUF010000156.1:0-4770 GCA_965370375.1 uncultured Desulfuromonadaceae bacterium | reverse complement strand
CGGTGTCTTCACCGACATCCGCGACCTGTTTGCCCAACTGCCTGAAGCGAAGGTTCGCGGTTACAAACCGGGCCGCTTTTCGTTCAATGTTAAAGGTGGACGCTTCGAAGCGTGTCACGGCGACGGCATCATCAAGATCGAGATGCACTTTTTGCCGGACGTCTACGTGCAGTGCGAGGTCTGCAAGGGGGATCGCTTCAACCGCGAGACGCTGGAAGTGAAGTTCAAGGGCAAAAGTATCGCCGATGTCCTCGACATGACCGCCAATCAGGGCTCACGCTTCTTTGAGAATATTCCGCGCATCAGCAATAAGCTCGAAACGCTGCGCGATGTCGGCCTCGGCTACATCAAACTCGGGCAGAGCGCCACCACCCTCTCCGGCGGTGAGGCCCAACGGGTTAAGCTGGCCAAGGAGCTCGGCAAGCGGGCCACCGGGCGGACCATCTACATACTCGACGAGCCGACCACCGGTCTGCATTTTGCCGATATTCAGAAACTGCTCGACGTCCTGCAGCGGCTGGTCGACCAGGGGAACACCGTGCTGGTGATCGAACACAACCTCGACGTGATCAAAACCGCCGACCATATAATCGACCTTGGCCCGGAGGGTGGCTCGCGTGGCGGGCGGATTGTCGCGACCGGCACCCCGGAAAAAGTGGCGCGGGTGTCGAAATCACACACCGGCTGTTATCTGCGCTCGTATCTCGAACTCTGAAAGTGTGCCACGCAAAAACTGCGCCTTGGTGTGCGGTTGTTGCGTGGCACACTTTCGTTTGTACTCCCTGTTTCACTTAGTCTTTAGCGCTGCCAAAGACCGTGACCAACGCTGTATTGCCCCAGCAAACTTTCCGTCTTAATGTTCTGATTTCATTGAATCTTTTTCCTTGTCCACAACCTGCTGTTTTGCAACTTCTTCAGTTAAATGAAATGTCGTCAATTCCGCTTTTCTGGCATACCCTTTGCTGTTTATCCTCTATGAAAAACACGTCAACGGGAGAGCGCTATGTTAAACAAACTGATTGCAGTGATCACGCTTCTGTTTTTGACCACGGCTTGTGCCAACCAGGCGGTCTTTATCTCTGACCCACCCGGAGCCATGGTAATGATTAACGGCGAACCGGTTGGCGTCACCCCCTGTGCTTTCGATTATGCTTCCAGCTCTGGCGAAACCTATGAAGTTGTAGTGGAAAAAACCGGCTTTGAGCCACTGCAACGGGAGATGAAAGCTGACGAAACCGACACTTCGGCGCGCAACAGCTGGCTGGCGGCCGGTGTAATCTGGAGCCCGCTGTGGCTCGGAACCTTTTTCACCAAGAAGCTGAAGGACAGTTATCAGTTTGTGTTGAAGCAGGATGCCGCGACCGTGGCGATGGATATTGTAAGTACAAAATAGAGCGTTAAACTAAGCAGGTATAAAGAAGGCGGGCCGAGCGGCCCGCCTTTTCAGTTTTTTGGCGCAATCTCAATGATAATGTTCGGATTGACAATATAATCACCACCATCACACTGCAAACCAAAGAAATCACTATTGCTATTCATAAAATCTAGTAGTCGACTTTTACCTTCCGGAACCTCAAGCACCACGGTACCGGACAACTGACGACTGTTGGTAAAAGTGACTGTAACCTCAAGCGGTGTACCTAGTATCGGCTTATCATCCGCCTCTTTCTGATAGCGGAGATGACTGATCTGCGCCTTGTTAATCAGCAGGAAGCTGCCATCATTACCGACAAACGGCGCGAACGGCTCCTCTTCACTCATCAGGTCGATCAGCGTTTGCGGTCCGCTGTGAAATGACGAAAACGGGCTGAGAAAAATCACCCCATCCCGCGTCTGACCATCAACCAGCTCAACCGTAACCGACACCTTCTGTTTCTCTACTTGATATTCACTCATAGACACTCCTGTTAGACGCCAAGCATACGGTTTTTACTAGCTTATGGCAAGTTCTAGTCGTCGGTCAAACCACACATACAGTCGACTATTTTTTGCGCTACTTGAGACTGCCCGCTGAATTGTGTACCATGTAGCTCTGAGACCAGAGTGTGGAGGATATGATGTCGACCTGCCCAGAGTGTAAACAACCGTTGAAAAACAAAACCGTCTGCCGCAACTGCCGAGCGGTTTTCATCTGTCCGTCACAAAATTGCGGCACCACAATCACCAGCCGCAAGCTGTCCAGCTGTCCACGTTGCGGCCTGATGTTCGACGACTATCTCGATCAACAGAAAATGGTCCGGGAGTGCCCGAAATGCAAGCGCAAGCAGGGGCTGTCCGATCCACAATGTCATCACTGTCACTACTGGTTCGATTGCCCGAGCTGCGGGCACAGGGTGCCATCGACCAGCATGCTGACCTGCCCCCGCTGCGCCACCAGTCTGCGTTAAAGAGCTGAATACCCCTGAACCTGAACAGTAGTTGATGACTGACAAAGAGTTGCGTACCCGATACAAAAATCAAAAAACCACTCAGGACAAAAGTGACTTAGCCCCTGTCTAATCCCATCCTTTTGGCAGGATCACCAATGAAGAGATGGTGGACTCAGAATAACGAACTCGGTGAGCAAAAAACCAGATCTGTGTTCCAGGTAAATTTGGCCTACAAAAGATTAAGTTTATATTGCAATTATAGTATATTCAATATATATGTATTCATGAAAAAATGAGTGTTCGTCAATTAAGTTCATACGTTCTGTTATAATATTTTCTAAACTGACATCTATTTATGAGGATAACCATGTCGAGGATAAAACGGATCATCCTGCTGCTGTTGGCTCTTTTGTATACCGGACCAGCATTGGCGCTTGAGGAGTCTATTCCCGAGGTCTGGACAGCACCGTTGGCGGTTGAATACGCCCTGCGAAATAATCCGGACAGCCTGGTAGCCAGTCAAAGGATTCTTGAGGCCCAGGCAATGTTGACCAAATCGACCGTCGGCTTCTATCCCCAGCTCGATCTGAGCGGCAGCTACGCACAGACCAACAATCCGATGTACTCTTTCGGCAATATTCTGAATCAGGGTCAGTTCTCGCCAGGAATCGATTTTAACGATCCGGGTCGGACTGACAACCTGAACCTGACCGCCGGAGTGCAATATCGATTTTACAATGGCGGCCAAGACCAGGCACGTAAGCATGCGGCCGTTGCCGGGGTCGATGTTTCATCAGCGGCTCAAGACGCCGTCCGTCTGCAATTGGGCTTCGATACCTTCCGCAGTTTTCAACGGATTGTTGAAAGTGAAAATATCGACCGGGCACGACTGGCATCGCTGGAGTCGATTCGCTCATCGCTTGCCGTTGCCCGCGCACGTTATGAGGCGGGAGATCTGCTCAGGGTCGATCTATTGAATCTCGAGGTGCAGGAATCTCTCGCGCTCGAAAATCAGATTCAGGCGCAACACAATCTGGCCCTGGCAAAAAAGATTTTTTTGCACCTGCTGGGATTATCACAGACCGAGGTAAAAATCACGACGGCTGACAGCAAATCCCCGCTGCGACCAGACCAACCGACTCCTGAACAGAGACCGGAACTACAGAGATTGAAGGCAGCGCTCATCGCTACCGGGGCCCAGATTGACGTAGCGCGAGGTAGTCGCCTGCCGACCATCGATGGTTTCGCCAGCTATCGGTATGATAAGGGGACGGTTTTTGATGGCGATGGCACTTCCTGGCTGGCCGGGGTCAAGGTAGATTTCAAACTGTTCGATGGTCATAGTGCCGCAGCCGATATCTCACTCGGTAAAGCCCGACTTGGTGCCTTGCTGGCAGAGAAGCGCAAACTTGAACTGGCCCTCGACCTGGAGATTACCCAGGCAGAGCTGTCTTTGAGCCAGGCCGAACAACGTCAGCAAGTGACTGAGAAGATGGTTGCACAGGCGACAGAAAGTGAAAGTTTGAGTCAGGCCCAGTTTCGCGAGGGGGTCATCCTGGCGTCTGACCTGATCGATAGTGAAAACCGGCTGACCGATGCCAGGGTGCGTCATGTGTTGGCTTCCTCGGCAGTACAGATTGCGACAGCGGATCTGCGCCGTGCAGCAGGCTTACCCCAGTTTCATGACAAGTCCAAATCGAACCCCTCCATGGAGAAGCATCAATGATGTTGAAAAAAAACTATCTATTCCTGCTGCTGGCCCTGCTGCTTACGTCAGGCTGTAGCGACCCCGTTGAGAAGACCGCCGTTTCAACTCTGCCTCAAGTGCAGGTAGAGGTCGAAACTCTTAGTTTAAGTGCAGCCCCTTTTCAGATCGAAATCGCTGGCACGCTGCAAGCGGTTGATCAGGCGCTGATCTCTGCCCGTGTCAGTGGTCAGGTGGCCGAAATACCGGTACGGGTCGGCGCAAAGGTGAAAAAGGGTGCTCTGCTGGTGAAGATCCACGCTGCTGAGATAAATGCCAGAGTCCGGCAAGCCGAAACCCAGTTGACACAAGCACGGCGCAACCTTGAGCGTGAGACCAAACTGCAGAAGGTCAACGCGTCTACCCGTGAAAAGGTAACCACCCTGACGGAGCTGGTGCAGATCAATGAAGCCGCCTATCGAGAAGCCAAGGCCATGCTCGACTATACACAGATCAAAGCTCCCTTCGCTGCCACGGTGACCCACAAGCTGGTGGAGGTCGGAGACCTGGCGTCCCCCGGCAGTCCGCTGCTCAAGTTGGAAAACGCTGATGCCCTCGAAGTTCTGGTACAAATTCCCGAGGCATTGGCTCAGGGGTTGCGTCTCGATAGCTCTATGCCTTTAACCATTCCAGCGGTTGGACTGACGACAGAAGCAC
>CBDUUF010000155.1:0-4801 GCA_965370375.1 uncultured Desulfuromonadaceae bacterium | reverse complement strand
AAACTTATCGATCTGATCTTTATCAACCATCACATCAGTGTAACCGGAATAAAGATCGTCAACTTCTACCTTGTCTGACGAATAATCCTCTGCAACCAGGCCGAGAACATCGGCCTTGATCCGCAGGTTGGTATCCTTGGTTACAAAAACCGGATGTTCACCAGCTTCTTTGAGATCCAGCGCTACAGCCAGAATACGATTGTCGCCACGATCATCGATCAGCTCCGGCGGCAGACGATCCATCGCCTCCCTGGAGTGCAGGACCACCCGCAGATGGCCACCCGACTCGAGTTCAACCCCGGTTATCAGATGACCCTTTTTGCGCAGACCATCCAGGGTTCTGGAAACGTGACGAGCATTACGTCCGGTTTCGTTCAGATCCTTTTTGAAACGATCTATCTCTTCTATGACGGTGATCGGAATGATCAGATTATTGTCAGCAAATTTGAACAGTGCCTGAGGGTCATGCAACAGTACATTAGTATCCAGTAAATAAGATTTTATCATAATATTTCAAGGCCTTCTGTTACTCAAGGATGGATATAACGCTAGCGATCATAGTCCATGACTTCAATACCTTCTGACGTTGCCAGAATTTTAACGTGTACCGGATAATCCTTGCCCGGGATATTTCGTTTTGCTGCTAGAATCGCTTCACCATGCGTGTTCAAGAGATCCAGTACCTGCTCGGGGGACTCGGTGATGATAAACTTCTGATAGATCCGCGTCTTCATCAGATCTTCACGAGTGACCGGCTTATCAGGTGGCAGCGCACAGGCTAGCATCAGGACAGCTACAACAATCAGCGACATAATGGAACGAATCATCCGACCCTCCTTCTTAAGTGAAATTATATTTTTAAACAATATTAGCGACCGCCTGAACAAAAGACTCAATATGCTCGGCAGTTGTAAAATATCCGGGGCTGACCCGAACCGTTCCCTCAGGGTAAGTTCCGATCATCCGGTGCGCACCAGGCGCGCAATGCAAACCGACCCGAACCATAATCTCATATTCCTGATCGAGAATAAAGCCGATCTCGGCTGAATCACGATTTTGGCAGGTAAAGGAGACTGCGCCGCCATGTTGTGGCGTACCGGCAGGTCCGTAAACGGTTATGCCAGTGATCGCGCGCAAGCCACTTACCAGGAGATCCACCATCTGCTGCTCGTGGCGGGCGATCTGCTCCAGACCTACTTCTTTGATAAAATCAACACCGGCTTTAAGACCTGCAATACCAGGCGTGTTAAGGGTTCCACTTTCCAACCGCTCCGGCATCTGTTGCGGCATTCCGTCTTGCTCTGACTGACCACCGGTTCCGCCGTATATCAGCGGTCTTAGCTGTAGGCCTTCACGCACATAGAGACAACCGATACCTGGTGGCGCAAATAAACCCTTGTGCCCGGGCAAAGCCAACAAATCTACACCAAGGCTGTTGACGTCAATCGGAAAATGGCCCGCTGTCTGGGCGGCATCGACCAGCAACAACAGACTCCGGCTACGACAAAATTCTGCAACCTCCTCGACCGGCAACAATGTTCCGGTCACATTTGAACAGTGCGTCATCGCAATCAGTCGGGTTGCATCAGTACAGGCAGCGGTGATCGCTTCAGCTGCAACATAACCGGTCGAATCAGCATCGACAACTGTCATTGTCACACCTGATTTTTCCAATATATGCAACGGCCGGAGTACAGAATTGTGCTCCATGGCGGTAGTAACCACATGGTCGCCCGGGTTCAGCAGTCCAAACAACGCCATATTCAGCGCTTCCGTCGCACCGGAGGTGAAAATCAGGCGAGAAGCATCAGCAATTGCAAAGAAATCAGCCACAGTCTCCCGGGCGGTAAAAACCAGGCGGGAGGCATCCAGCGACATTCTATGACCACCCCGCCCCGGGTTGGCACCGCAGTGACGTAAAGCATCATTAACTGCCTGATATACAGCTTCCGGCTTTGGCAAAGAAGTAGCAGAATTGTCTAGATAAATAGACATAAATTATCTTGTTCCTTCGCACATCGGATCACGGCCTTTAAAGTCCGGATCGAGACGAGAGAGTCCGCGGCAACCGCCAAAGCACAAAGCATAGTCGCGGCAGCCAGTACAGCCGGTCGGTACCGATGCAATCTCGGCCCGTACCGCCTTACGGGCAGCTGCTTGCCAGATATCGTAAAACGATGCGTCCAACAGCGAGCCTAACGGTTGCGGCCAAGAGACACAAGGATGAACCCCCCCCGCTATATCAACATGCGCCAGACTGTTGGCTGCCTGACAACCACCATATTCACTACGCGCGACCCCACCATCCGGAAATAGTATTTCCCAGAGAAACAAGTCATGGACATCAAGTTGCAAATGCGCTTGAAAATCAGGAAAATCAGCAGACTGCTGTCGAAACAGATCGACATCCTCAGGCCGAACCAATTCACTCCGATTTGCTGTCGAAAAATTATCATTAATCCGTGAGTTCGGCAACTTAAAACGCGGGATCTGTTGCTGCAGACAAAACTGTAACAGGGGGCCAATGAAAGCCAGTCGCTCACGGGTCGGAATCAACGACAGGCCAAAACTTACATCCGCCTGTCGTATAGTGTTACAAGACTTTTCCAGTTCTCGATAATCAACGCCAGTCGGATCAACAAAATCGTCCAGCTCGAGTAACAGCGTGGCTCCGGCCGGCAATGCTGGCAGAGCAGACATTTCAGCCGAGCTACCGCGACTGACCACCAACAGTTGGCAACCGGCTACAGCAAGTATGTCAGCTATAGTCTTGAAGGACGGATGCAATAACGGAGTTCGTTCCAGCGTGACGTAAAACAGCTGCGCCTCAGCCAGACGTTCAGCAACCTTTTGTGCATCAGCAGCTGAAGCCGATATTTCCGGCGCACAAAGATCCCAGGTAACGCGCAACGGGGTATCGAGTGAATCAATTGACATACGGATTAAGATCCTAAAACATCAAAGGGCAGCCTAAGCTGCCCCATGACAATTAACAGGGATGAACGTTAGAGGTTCCAACAATCATCGGCTTTTGATATTTCTTCATCTTCATACCTCCTTATGGTTATTGAACACCGTGTAGATTAATAAACCAATATTATTTACATCGCAAAATCATTTCCAACAGTGCGGGTCTGGCTCATCGAAGTTGCCGGTCGTAGCAAACGAACGCGCGGTACAGCCGCCGAGGCACGATTCGAACGCGCCACAGTCGCCACATTTTCCCTTGGCTTCCTTATTGCGCATCTTAACCAGAATCGGCGAAGTCTGCCAGAGGGTGGCAAAATCATCCTTGAGAATATTGCCAACTACCAGCGGGATAAATCCGCACGGTGTAATGTCCCCGTCCGGGCGTAAATGCAGGGAAAGTTTACCACAGCTACTCCCCTTAACCAACGGGTTTTCAGCATAGCCAGGGAGTGAAGCGATCACCGGATCATCAAAGGAAATATTAATATCAGTGGTCTCATTCTGGACCGCTATTGCTTCAATATAGAAGTCTTTCCACTCCTGCGGTGTCAGATCGAGTTCTTCACGGTTTTTAAAGCCGCGACCACTGCATTTGAAGTTGTGCAGATAAACCTGATCAACACCATTCTCTCTAGCCAGATCAAGAATGTCGCGAAAGTTCTTATAGTTTATCCTTGAGATCACAGCACTGAGAGTACTGCGCAAGCCGACTTCGCGCAACGCCTGTAGCGCCTTGACCGCACGGACATGTGAGCCAGGCATACAACGAAAATCATCGTGCAGATGTGCGTCGGCACTGTCAATACTGATACCGACACTTTTGAAGCCGACATCCTTAAGGCGCCTGGCAGCGGCGACATCAACCAACCAGCCATTTGAATTCAACGACGGGTTGAGTCCCTTGCCGACTGCATATTCAGCGATGTCATACAGATCTTCACGAATCAACGGCTCACCACCGCCAAAATTAATAAACGGCACCTGTTGCTCAGCCAGCACATCAATAACCCGAAAATTATCTTCAGTCGACAACTCCTCTGCGGCTTCTTCACGGCTGTAGCAGTGTTGACAGCTGAAATTGCAGCGAAATGAAAGGGTCCAGTTAAAGGTTAAGGGAGCCGAAAACAGCTCGGTAAATTGTTCACTCATTAATCAACCAGCCTCTCTGCACCAGGTCATCAACAAAGGTGCATACATCATCTTCAAGTTCCGAACGATCGACAGTGTAATCGTCGGCCAATAGATCAACCAATTGATCCTGTGACCGACTGCCATCGACAAGTTGCCATATTGTGCCGCCAACCATATTTAGCTGATGCATAGTACCGTTGACAATCAACAACACCGTCCCCTGATCGCCTGGATCAGAACCGGCTTCAAGGGCTTTGGCAACCGCAGCTTCGCGTTGTTTTTCAACCCGCCAGACTATATCTGGATTTCTTTTCAGTAGACTCACATTGACCTCTTTTTTGCGAATTTAATGTTGTTTATATCTATTTCAACCAATTCACCGCGCCACCAAAAGGGCTCGCACAAACCATCTTTGCTGATGGATTATGGTAATAAATGCTTTTAATGCATATAAAAGTGAAGCCCTTGAGTACGTCAGCCCGAAACAAACACTGCTCTCAGTAACGCAACGCCTTTCCAGAAAAGCAATAATCGTTAAATCAACGATGCAAAGCATTAAGTTGCACAATCGTAGCAATGAAGAACCGAACAATCGCACATGCCATGCCGAGCGCAGCGCTTAAGTCGTTTCTTTTGGTTCGTTTTCTTTGCGGCTTTACAAAGAAAATGAACTCGGTTGTCGGGCCGAGACCCGACGGTT
>CBDUUF010000154.1:0-4812 GCA_965370375.1 uncultured Desulfuromonadaceae bacterium | reverse complement strand
ATCCATGGTCCGACAGCCTCCTAGCTTTCCGATTCGATTTGCTAATACAGAAAGTGCTTGATCCGCTCGCCTTTTTCGCCAATTTCTGTCATCGCATCAATGCCGATTTGCAGATGTGTGTCAGCCCAGTTTTGGGTCACCAGCAGATCAGATTCCTCGGTTTTTACACCTTCGGGCGTCAGCGGTACATCTGAAACCAGCAACAGGGCACCACGGGCGATCATATTGTAGTGGCCGACGATAAAGATGGTCGCGGTCTCCATATCGATGCCGATACTGGTCATCTTTTTAAGCTTTTGCTTAAACTCCTTGTCATGCTCCCAGATCCGGCGATTGGTCGAATAAACCACGCCGGTGCGATAATCATGGCCATGCTCGAGGATCTTTTCGGACACAAATTTGTGCAGCTTGAACGAGGGCAACGCCGGGACCTCGGCTGGAAAATAATCGTTGCTGGTCCCTTCGCCGCGAATGGCGGCGTTCGGCAGAATAAAGTGGCCGATCTCGGCCGAATGTTTCAGCCCGCCGCATTTGCCGAGAAACAGCACGCCTTTCGGTTGTATGGCACTGAGTAGATCCATGATGGTAGCGGCGTTGGCTGAGCCGATGCCGAAATTGATAATGGTCAGGCCGTTACTGTTGGTAGCCGCCTGCATCGGCTTATCCTCACCCTGGATCGCGCAGTCGAACATCTCCGCGAACTTGTTGACATAGTGGCCGAAGTTGGTGAGCAGGATGTATTCGCCAAACTTTTCCAGCGGCATTCCGGTGTAGCGCGGCAGCCAGTTTTTGGTGATCTTCAGACGGTCAACCATAGGACTCCTCGTCGTTGGTAGGTACTTTAAAGGGTAGATGCTGCTGGGAATTTATCAAGGTGTCGGCGTAAATGAATGCGGGCAGGCTTGCATGTTGGCAAAAATGTTACAGACAAAATCAAATGCGGTCTGATAGTCGGCTCTACTTTTGTTGACAGCTCAAAATCTTTCCGCTTGCATTTCATGAAATATGGGATTTACTTTCATCTAAGTATGATTTGCATATTTTTTTCGGCCCCCAATAAACAACAAAGGTTTTGCCATGAGACTTGTAAACTACATAAATATTATGACCATGTCGGTATTTCTCCTGCTGGCATCATCGATACATATTTCTGCAGAGGAGATGGCGCACTCCTCTCACAAGGCGATGATGAAACATAAAAACGGCATCAGCCAGTCGCAGCCGCACTACATGGTTCCTGATGTGACACTGTTTAACCAGCACGGTGAGACAATCAGACTGAAAGAGTTTTTGAGCAGCTCCGAACCGTATGCCTTGAATTTCATCTTTACCACCTGCACCACCATCTGTCCGATCCTGACTTCCAGCTTCAGACAGATGCAGCGGGAGCTCGGTGATAAAGCCGATGATTTACAGCTCATCTCGATCACGATTGACCCGGAATACGATACCCCGTCTGTTTTGCAGGCCTATGCAAAAAAGGTTGGTGCGACCAGGAACTGGACATTTCTGACCGGAGATTTTTCAACGATTGAGTCGGTTGAAAAAGCTTTTAAAGCCTATACCTCAGACAAAATGGAGCATAAACCGGCCTACCTGTTCAAAATCAAGGAAGATAAAAACTGGACCAGGGTCGACGGCCTGGCAAACGGTTCAGAGTTGGCAGACATCTACCAGTCCAGTGCCCGACATTAATTGTGGTCATGACGATATCTCTCAGGAACCACATTATCGCGGGTCTGGCCGTGTTCGTTGCCTGTCTGCTGTCGCCGGTCGGTGGCCTCACGGCCGGGTTGTCAGTGCTTGATGAATCTGCCCTGATCGAAATCGGCCAACGTCTTTATCAGAAGGGCGAGTTGGCCGATGGAACTCCGTCGACCGCAATTGTCCTGGGCGACGTTGAAGTGTCCGGTGATCATTTTACCTGTATGGGGTGTCATCGACGCAGCGGTCTGGGTGGTTCAGAAGGGGATAAATTTGTCTTGCCGATCCACAGTTCGGCGCTGTTGACCCCACGGGTCGATCTTTACCTGGAACGACCGGCCTATACCCTCGATACCTTTGCCGATGCCATCGGCCTGGGGGTTAATCCGACGGGGGCAATGTTTGATCCGATCATGCCGAAATATGATCTGCCCGAGCTGGAAACCAGAGCCATTTTTACTTACCTCAAAACCCTGTCCCGTGACTACTCTCCAGGCCTGGACGAAGAAGCGATACACTTTGCAACCGTTGTCGGCCCCAAAGTTGACCCGCAACAGCGTAAAGAGATGATGACGGTGATCAGCACCTATTTTAAGAACAAAAACACCCTGACGCGTAATGAAGCCCGGCGCCGTAAGGCGAGGGTGTTCTTTCAGGAATATCGCACCACGGCTTATCGCCGGTTTGTGAATCACACCTGGGAACTCTCCGGCCCGGCCTCAAGCTGGACGGCGCAACTTGAAGCCTACTACCAACAACAGCCGGTCTTTGCGCTGGTCAGCGGCCTGGTCGACGGTTCCTGGGCGCCGATCTCTGCCTTCTGTCGCACTAAAAAGCTCCCCTGCATATTGCCCAATACAGATTTGCCCGTTGTTGAAGACCCGGCCGACTTTTATACACTTTATTATTCCAAGGGGTTGACCCTCGAAGCGCAAATCATTAGAGCGGAGCTCTCAGTACTAACAGAGAGTCAGCGCGTATTGCAGGTGGCACGGCCCGGGTTGGCAGGTGAGCAGGGCAGGAAGGTGCTACATGACTTCCTTCAAGCGCAGGGCAAAACCACCCTGGCGCTCGATATTCCGGCCGATGAATCAGAATGGAAAACAATGCAACAACAGGTTGAGCGCTTAAAACCGGATGCTATTGTTTTGTGGCTGAACGCAGCTGATCTAAATCGATTTATTGCCGAAACCGGGATAACAGCCGCAAAGGTCCCGACCTATCTCTCTTCGTCATCTTTGAATGGCGACCTCAATACGATCCCTGCTCAGCTCGATAAATCAGGTAGAGTCGTACATCCTTTTATTCTACCAGCCGATCATGAAAAACGTTTTCGGCAAATTTCTTCATGGCTGAAAGGCAACAGGATTGAGCTGACAAATCCACGGCTTCAAGGGCAGACGTTCTATGCCTGTCTGCTCCTGCAATCAGTCAAGACCCATATCAAAAGCCACTTTTATCGTGACTACTTGCTTGATATGCTCGATCACCGGGATAACATGTCCATCTATTCCGGCAATTATCCACACCTGAGCTTCGGTCCGGCGCAGCGATTCCTCTCCAAAGGGGCGTACCTTATCGATATGGCAACAAATAACGCCCGCTGGATCGTTCCCGGTCACATACGTCTGCCGGAATGACAGCATATTAATCGTCTGCCCTTTTCTTGACAGCTCAAACCCTTAAGTATTGAGTATGCTTTGATTTTTCGGAATATAGGGGGCGTTAGGTGGTGCGAGAGATTTTCGCCAGAGATCACTGAGCCGTATTTTAAACCGCTCTATTGGTCTGTACCGATGGGCGGTTTTTGTTTTGGGGTGATGGATGAGGCTGTTAGTCAAGCCGCCCCCTTTACTCTAAATCTTTTTTGATCCGGTTATATCCCTCATGATCGATCTCGCCGCTGGCGTAACGCTTTTGCAAAATAACGAGTGGTGTCTCATGCTGCTGTGATCCTGAAGCGTCTTTATTGTTTCGTTTCGCTCCGCGCACAATCATTATCACGGCATAAATCACCAGCCCCCAGAATATGAACATGAGGATTCCCATAAACGGACTCATATGGCTCCACTCACCTGACATCCATCCGCAGTTCATCATTTGTTTGTCCTTTTCACTATTCTGCCGTTACACGCTTGAGCACCTATAAACAACGCGTACCACCGTGTGCAGTTAGCTTCTATATTTATAGATTATCTGATAGTGCAGTGCTGTCAAATCAAAGGGGTGAACAGGTTGATGATTGATAATGTTTGATTGCATTTTATTGACAGGTGAAAGGCATAAGCGTGGGGTCTGATTTGATTTTTTGGAATCAGGGGGGAGTAGATGGTACAGGGGGTTTTTGCTAGAAATTATTGAACCATATTTTAAACCGCTATATCGGTTACGCCCGATGAGCGGTTTTTTTAGGGGTATGAATAAAGCAATTTTTCAAGCCTGCCCCCTATGTTTTGATACGAAAGGGGACTGCTCCAGGATTTAGAAGCAGTGCTGTTCTTATTTTTATGGGCTAAAGTTTTTTGTGCAATATACAGAAGACTTGGCTGATGGATCGGTTTAACGAGATAATCCAAGGCACCGGATTTTCTCGCTTTGGCGATGGATTCGGAGCAGATGCTGCCGGTAATGACCACAATCGCACAATCTGGCTGAATGCATTTGAGGCTTTGAATCGCCTCAAGACCATGATCATCACCAAAGGCGAGGTCGAGAAAAAGCAGATCGATCGGTCCCTGTTGCATTTTTTGGATGCATTGAGAGAGGGTCGATGCAGTATCAACCTGGTATCCCCCCTCATTCAAAAAATGCGAAAAAGTATAACGAATGTTTTCCTCGTCATCGGCAATCAAGATTTTTTCATTCATACCATGTCCTCACGTTTGTGATTATAATGACGAAGGTAGGTTGGGTGTCGTCACTCTTAGACTAAGAGCAACCATTATGCCAATAACAATCTATATAAATTCAGGTAGCTATTTTCCTTGTTACAACGGGTGGTTGGCTTATTTTGTTTAAAATTGACCTATGCTCTGATATCGGCCCGGCAGCGATATCTGTGTCGCAGTGGCCTGACGCTGGCACAAACAAAAGGGTGTCTGGCACAGG
>CBDUUF010000153.1:0-4822 GCA_965370375.1 uncultured Desulfuromonadaceae bacterium | reverse complement strand
ACGCTGCATCTCCGAAAAAGAATCTGATCCATCAATCTCCGGTGGGCCACCAACGCCGGCCAACGTCTCTGAATCAGAGTTAGCTCTGGTTAATTGCGCCATTACCCGGACCTTGGCATCATTCTGGGCCAGCAGGGTCATCTCGCGCTGCAGACTCTCCAGACCGGCTACCAGTTTTTGCAGTTCATTACGCTGCTGCTGATTTTCCTGCTGTAGACGGGCAAACTCTGCTTCATCCAGATTGGCCAGAACGTAATCCGTCGTCAGAGCGGTCAAGCCGATACAAAACAGGGCAACAACGAACAAAATCCCCTTCAGGGTCTTGCGTTGCAGAGCGAAACGCCGCACCTGATGCGAGCCCTCCGGTATGATCAGTAATGTGAATTTCTTCGCAGGCATAACAAAAGTTCCATGATTGCAGTCAAGTCTGAACCGAGCTGTAGCCCGGACAACACATGACTAATACGATAAAACGTCGTTAAAAGTCAAGGTTTTAATGAAAGAGCTAACTTCGCCTTTTATCAATAAAAACGGCTCAGAGCATGATTTGCATTGCCGTTTCATCACACTCCGGGAACTTGGCGCACTTGATACAGTCACCCCAAATCTTGTGCGGCAACTCTGATTTATCAATCTCTTGAAAACCAAGTTTTTCAAAAAAAGTGATTTTATAAGTTAAAGCAAAAACCTTTTGCAGCCCAATTTCTCTAGCTTCATCAAGACACTGGGCAACCAATTGTCGGCCGACGCCCTGACCGGAGGCTTGCTCGGCAACGACCAACGACCTGACTTCAGCCAGGTCCTCCCAGCTTATTTGCAGACAAACTGCACCGATTACGGCACCAGCCTGATCTTCATATACATAGAAGTTACGGATACATTCATAAATTTCAGATAAAGAACGTGGCAACACCAAGCCATCATTCGCATACTTGAGTAACAGCTGATGAATCGGTCTGGCATCAGGGATTTTTGCGCAACGCACCATTTAATTAACTCACTCGCTGCCTGATAATTTATTCGATGAAGCAATCAACTCCCGGGCATGCTCCACGGTTCGATCGGTAATTTGTGAACCACCCAGCATCCGTGCCATCTCAACCACACGTTCCTCAGAATCAAGGATAGCTAAATTTGTCCGGGTGACTGCATCACTCTGGTGCTTTTCAACCCGATAATGCCAGTCGGCATAAGCAGCCACCTGTGGCAGGTGCGTCACACAGAGTAACTGCAACCCGCGTGCCACAGCTTGAAGTTTTTCACCAACTTTACTCGCGGCAACACCGCCGATCCCGGCATCAACCTCGTCAAAAACCAAAGTTGTCGTCCCCCCAGCCTGTGGAATCGAACGACGGATTGCCAACATAATGCGTGACAATTCACCGCCGGATGCGATCCGGCTCAGTGGTTTAGGCGGTTCGCCCGGATTAGCGGAAAGATAAAACTGACATTGTTCCCCGCCTTTGGCCACCGGTTCTTCGAGTGTTTCCAGGCGAACTTCAAATCGCGCTTTTTCCATCGCCAGGTCGGCAAGTTCAGTAGCAACTGCACCACTCAACCGCTTTGCCGCCGCGGTTCTTTTACTACTGAGACTGGCTGCAACACTGTTTAAACGCTTTTTAACGGCATCAAGTTGACCAGAAAGGGCAGCGTGAGTGGCATCAACATCATTCAATTCCGCCAATTCAGTTTCAATATCATCTCTGTACTGCAATATTTCGACAATAGTTGGCGCATACTTGCGCTTCAGGGTGGCGATTATCGCCAAGCGTTCCTCAACCTCATTCTGCCGCTGCTGATCAAACACCACACTACCCGCATGATCACGCAAACGCGCAGCAACATCTTCCAGTCCATACTGCGCCTGACGGACCGCTTCGGCCAATTCAACGAAAACCGGGTCGACATCGGCCAGGTTCTCCTGGGTAGTTGCCAACAGCGACAACCGCTCGCAAATGGCGCCCTCCCCCTCGTAGAGGTCAGCATAGCCACCATTACAGGCCTCGGCTAATTTGCCGGCATTCAGTAGTCGCTTGCGCTCAGTTTCGAGATCGGTATCCTCACCTTCCTGCAGAGAGGCCTGATCGAGTTCCTGCTGCTGAAACAGCAACAGGTCAAGGCGTTGCTGCCGGTCACGTTCAGCCAGCGCCAACTTCTCGATATGCCGCTGCAACTCCCGCATTTCAGCAAACAATTCGCCACAGGCAGCAACCTCGGCCTCTAACCCGGCATAACGATCCAACAGTTCAAGATGGGCTGCGGCACGCTGCAACTGTTGCTGCTCATGCTGACCATAGATCACCATCAGATCAGCCGAAATTGTTTGCAATTGGGTCAGGGTAGCGAGCGCACCGTTGAGGTAGACCCGGTTCTTGCCGTTGCGATTGATCGTACGCCGGATAAGGAGCTCATCCCCTTCAGCAAACCCCTCGGCTTCAAGACGCTGCAGCACTCCCGGGCTGTCGGTCAGATCAAGCAGCGCCTCGACTGATGCCTCATCGGTATCGGATCGAATCAGCTCCGGTCGAGCCCGCTCGCCCAACAACAATCCGACTGCGTCGATAATAATCGACTTACCGGCCCCGGTTTCACCGGTCAGGACATTAAACCCCTGGCGAAACTCGACCTGCAGTTGGTCAATGGTGGCAAAATTGCGAATAGTCAGTTCATTCAGCATGAATTAACGCGTTTACCGCTCCCCCCAACGTAATTTAGCCCGCAGAATCTCAAAGTAATCTTTCTCCGGGCTGAGAATTAATCGTGTCCGGTTTGGTGCCTGCTGAACTTCAACAATATCACCAGCCTGCAACGAGGTACCAACCTGACCATCGGCGGTCAAGAACACGTTTTCATCCTGAAACATCACCTCGACCCGAATAGATGAATCAGCCGAGACAATCATCGGTCGGTTGGTCAGCATATGCGGACATATCGGGGTAATAACCAGACATTCAGAACCGGGATTGATAATCGGGCCGCCGGCCGCCATATTGTAAGCGGTCGAACCGGTCGGTGATGAAATTATCAGGCCGTCGGCCTTGAAGGTGGTCAAATAAGAGTCATTAACCCAGACCTTCATGTCGATGATCCTGGCCAGTGCGCCTTTATTAATCACCACATCGTTCAGCACCAGGTGTTTTTCAACCAGCTTGCCGTCGCGGGTGACCAACACATTGAGCATCAAACGCTCAGACATCTGGTAATTTCCGGCCAGTATTTGTTCCAGCACCGGAAACAACTCATCGGTGGTGATTTCGGTCAGAAAGCCGAGACTGCCGAGGTTAACTCCAAGGATTGGCGTCTCAAGCGAACCGACAGCCCGAGCGACGGAAATCAGCGTGCCGTCACCACCAAGAACAATGAGCATATCGCAATTAGGCGGGATCTCTGCCGACGGTTTTCCCGGCACCCCCATTTTCCCGGCCAGGTCTTCCTCACAAAGAACAGTCACGCCTTGATCGCTTAACCAGTTTTCAAGCTTCAGAGCCAGCGTAACAGCATCTGGATGATTTCTCTTGGCAAATATACCAATCCGCTGCATAGTTTTCCTCCTTGCGGATAATTGCGAAAATCTAACACAGCATGTCAGGCAAGTCTATCTTTTCGCCCTCGCCTTGTCGACAGACAATCGGTATAATAGTCCAGTTAACAACGATTCAAGCAAGGGAAATCATGGATCTTTTCGAAGCTACACCAAATCCGGCCGGCATCCCGCTGGCCGAACGCCTGCGTCCGCACAAACTGGACGACATGGTCGGCCAACAGCAACTGATCGGTGCAGGAAAACTGCTACGTCGACTGATAGAATCGGACCAGCTCTCCTCAGTCCTGTTCTGGGGTCCACCCGGCACCGGCAAAACCACCCTCGCCCAGGTCATCGCCAGCACCAGCAAGTGCAACTTTGTCTTCTTCTCGGCAGTGCTGCAGGGGGTTAAAGACGTTCGGGCGATTGTCGCCCAGGCGCAGGAAGAGAAGAAATATCACAATCGGCGGACGCTGCTGTTCGTCGACGAGATCCACCGCTTCAACAAAGCCCAACAGGACGCCTTCCTCCCCTACGTCGAAAAGGGTGATATTATCCTGATCGGTGCAACTACTGAGAACCCGTCATTCGAAATCAACGCCGCCTTGTTGTCACGCTCACGGGTCTTTGTGCTCGAACCGCTACAGGCCGACGATATCCGTATTCTACTCGACCGCGCGCTGTCTGACCCACAGGGGTTGCCGCATCCTCGACCGGAGGTCAGCGATGAAGCCCTCGATTTCCTCGCCGCCCGTGCCGATGGCGATGCCCGCGTCGCTCTTAATGCTCTGGAAGTTGCGGTCTCTGCGCCTATTGATGGCAAAGTCGACCTGGCAATAGCCGAAGAGACCCTGCAGAAAAAGGCGATCCTTTATGATAAGGGCGCTGAGGAGCATTACAACATCATCTCTGCCTTCATCAAGAGTCTGCGCGGCTCAGACCCGGACGGCGCCCTATACTGGCTGGCACGAATGCTCGAAGCCGGTGAAGACCCGATGTTCATCATGCGTCGATTAGTTATTTTTGCGTCTGAAGATGTTGGTAACGCCGACCCGCGCGGCCTGCAACTCGCCGTCGCCGCTCAGCAGGCGGTGCATTTCGTCGGCTTGCCCGAAGCCCGTATCACCCTGGCCCAAGCCGTCACTTACCTCGCCACCGCGCCGAAGAGCAACGCCAGCTATGCCGGGATCAATGCGGCTCAGGCCGAGGTCAAGAGCAGCGGTGCCCTGCCGGTCCCCTTGCACATTCGGAATGCGCCAACCAAACTAATGAAAGAGCTAGATTACGGTAAAGGGTATA
>CBDUUF010000152.1:0-4848 GCA_965370375.1 uncultured Desulfuromonadaceae bacterium | reverse complement strand
CATATAGGTAAACCTACCTGAGATAGATAGACAGAAGCTACGAAAACTTCACAACTGCCTGTAATTAAAGATAAAATTAACATGGTTAAAAAATAGGCATTTTGTATAGTGTCAATGAAAAGCTATATTCAAATAGTTTGCAAACAGGCTTTTGCACATGTTATTAACAAAATTTGTGGACAACATATTCATCCCCAGTCAAGGTCTCGTTTTTACGCTCTTTTCTCGGATAACTCATTTTTTTTGGCCTGCTCCCAAAGTCGGTCAAGCTCTGAAATTGTGACGTCTTGAAACGTCTGACCCCGACGGTGTAAAGCCGACTCCATGTGCTGAACTCGCTTGGTGAACCGAGCTAGATTCAAGCGAAGCGAAACGTCTGAATCGACGTTCAGATGTCGCGCAAGGCTAACGACAGCAAATAACAGATCTCCCAGTTCATGCGAGATCTCATCCTCCTGGTTGTTTTGAATGGCAACTTCCAGCTCATCTAGTTCTTCACGAATTTTCTCGATTACTGAGTTTGCGTCAGGCCAGTCAAGGCCGATTCTTGCGGCCTTCTCGGCTATTTTACGAGCTGTCAGTAAAGGTGGAAGATCTGAATCGATCTGTTCGAACAGGGAAGGACCTTTGCCTGCTGCTATCTTCTCATTCTGTTTAATGGTCTCCCACTGTAACTCGAGATCAACAGTTTCGTGTTCAACTTGTCGTGCAAACACATGGGGATGCCGACGTACCAGTTTATTGCAGATTGATTCAGCAGCATCATTCAGGTTAAACAAGCCTTGCTCCTCAAAAATGCGCGCATGCAGGACAATCTGCAACAACAGGTCGCCCAATTCGTCACGAATCTCTTTGCTGTTCTCCTGTTTGATTGCCCCGAGAAATTCATGGCATTCTTCCAACAGGTACGGCCTCAAACTATTGGTTGTTTGTACCTTGTCCCACGGACAACCATCAGGTCCACGGAGTCTTTCAACAATAGTTACTAACCGTTGTATTGAACAATCTGGTGTTTCCTTCATATTAACTCCATAACCCGGGCTGCGAAGACTTAATAAATGTCTTGCAAAATCGGGGGGATTGGGCTAAAAAAGTCATTCTGTACAAACCCGTCTTGCAGGGAGTAATCCCTTGACAAAGAGGGGATGATCTTTATACTAGGCGCTTTTGATCACGTCAAGGCTGGTGCTGTTTTGCTGACAATCCAAATCGACACGATCAAGGCGAAGGAATTACTTCTTTCCGGAGACTTAGATGCCTCTAGTCTGGCTGGTCTTGATGATTTGATTTCAAGTGGTCAATTGGCCATAGATGGATCAATTTCATATAGCTTCAGAATCTTTCGTGTCAGCGGCATGATTGAGATTCAAGGACAAGTTAAATCGCAGGTAGCCCTGGCTTGCAGCAGGTGCCTGGAGCCTTTTATGCTCCCGGTTGAGGTTGATTTTGAGCTGACCTACGCTGATCAGTTGCCCGAAATTGAAAATGATGATGAAGATGATGATGAGATTGAACTGACCGCTGAGGACATGGGCATAGTTCTGTTTGCAGGCGAGGAGATTGATCTGGCTGAGCCGCTGGTTGAGCAATTACTACTCAGCCTGCCGTTCCAACCTATATGTAAAGATGACTGCAATGGATTGTGTCCCCACTGTGGTGTAGATCTAAATCAGGCAAAGTGTGGTTGCAATGAACCGCAGTTTGATACACGTTTTGCCGATTTGCAGAAGTTGAAATTAGATTCTGACAAGTGATGTCGGAAAAACAACCCCGGTATCTGAACCGGACTTAAAAGGAGTTGCTTCAAATGGCTGTCCCAAAGAAAAAGACCTCAAAATCAAAGCGTGATATGCGCCGTGCTCACGATTCTCTGTCCCCAAATGGGCTTTCAACCTGTCCGCAGTGCAATGAGCCTAAATTGCCGCATCGTGCCTGCGCCAGTTGTGGCACTTACAAAGGCCAAGACGTTAGCGGCAGCGAAGATTAATCGGGTCTGTGTTATCTGATCAGATTACAGTTGCAGTTGATGCCATGGGTGGCGATCACGGTCCAGGTGTTATTGTCGATGGTGCAATCGAAGCCGCACGCAAGTGGGGCATGAAGATTGTGCTGGTCGGTGACACAGCCGCGGTTCAATCTGAACTCGACCAGCATGACTGTTCCGGTCTGTCTGTTGATGTCATACATGCCTCTGAAGTTGTCGGCATGCATGAGTCGGCGTCTGTTGCTATTCGCAAGAAAAAAGATTCGTCTATTCGGGTCGCTTTTGAACTTGTAAAGAGTAAAAGTGCTGATGCTGTCGTCAGTGCGGGCAATTCTGGCGCTACTATGGCTGCCGGTATGTTTACGCTCAAGCGTATCCCAGGCATTGAAAGACCGGCGATCGCGACGGTCGTCCCGAATAAACATACCCAAACATTGTTACTGGATGCTGGTGGCAACGTAGATTGTCGAGCTTCACATCTGCAGCAATTCGCCATCATGGGCGATCTGTATGCCCGTGAGATGATGAACCTGGAAAATCCACGTGTCGGTTTGTTGTCAAACGGCGAAGAGAAGGGGAAGGGGAACGACCTGACCCGGGAGACCCATTCTCTACTCAGTAACGCTAAGTTTAATTATCAGGGCTATGTTGAAGGCCGCGATATTTTTAATGGTAATGTAGATGTAGCGGTTTGTGACGGATTTGTCGGGAATATTGTCTTGAAGGTTACTGAAGGGTTGGCTGACGCGATCAATCAGATGCTCAAGAGTGAAATTGAAAAAAGTTTTCTGGCAAAAATCGGTTATCTGCTGTCGCGACCGGCGTTCAAGGCGTTCAAAAAAAGAACTGATTATGCCGAGTATGGTGGTGCACCACTGCTGGGAATTCAGGGTGTCGGCATGATATGTCATGGTGGTTCCAATGCAAAAGCTATTATGAATGCAATCAAGATGGCCAGCCAGGCGGTGCAACACGATGTTCATCAAAAACTGGCAGCCAAGCTCCATGCAGCTAACTCATAGAGCTTAAGGAGACTGATTTTGAAAAGAGCACGTATTACCGGCACCGGTTCCTATGTTCCGGAAAAAGTGTGGACGAATGCTGATCTTGAAAAATTTGTAGATACAAACGATGAGTGGATTGTGACGCGTACCGGTATCCGTGAACGTCACATTATCGCCGATGATCAAAATACGTCTGATCTAGCTAGCAATGCAGCCAAAAACGCGCTTGAAATGGCTGGTGTCGCGGCTGAAGACATTGATCTGATCGTTATGGCCACTATCACCGCTGATTACCCCTGGCCGGCAACTGCCTGCATTGTACAGGAGAATATCGGTGCCAAAAAGGCTTACGCTTACGACCTTTCAGCTGCCTGTAGCGGTTTTCTCTATGCAATTGACACGGTTGTCGCCCAGATAGAATCCGGGAAAATTAACAAGGCGCTGGTGATCGGTGCTGAAGCCTTGTCCCGGATTATAGATTGGGAAGATCGTAACACTTGTGTTCTGTTCGGAGACGCTGCCGGAGCGGTTGTTGTTGAAGCGGTTGACGGTGATCAGGGGATCCTGTCCACTCATGTCCATTCGGATGGTGCATATATGGATCTTTTGTACCAACCAGGTTTTGGTACTCGCCATCAACCGTCTGAAGAGGCTTTCAAACAACGCAACTACTTTTTGCAGATGCAAGGCAATGAAGTGTTCAAGGTTGCGGTACGGATGTTGACCGAGGTCGCCAAAGAAGCAATGGCGCATAATGACCTGACCATGGAAGATGTAGATCTGCTTATTCCCCACCAGGCGAATATTCGTATCCTGGAAGCGGCGGCCAAGAGGCTGAAACTGCCAACAGAAAAAGTCTACATAAATGTAGATCGCTTCGGCAATACCTCGGCTGCAACTATTCCTCTGGCGCTGGACGAAGCCAACCGGGCCGGCAAGCTCAAGGAAAATGACTTGATACTTCTTAATGCTTTTGGTGGTGGATTTACCTGGGCGTCTGCATTGATGCGTTGGTAGAATTAAAGGATATTCTAAAGAAATGATTGCATTTATATTCCCCGGTCAGGGTTCACAACATGCAGGCATGGGGAAAGAGCTGTCTGACAACTTTGCGGTTGCCAGGCAGGTGTTCGAAGAAGCTAATGACGCCCTCGGTTTTGACTTGTCTGCACTCTGTTTTAATGGCCCGGATGAAGAATTAAAGCTGACGACAATCACTCAGCCGGCTATTCTGACCACCAGCATTGCCGCTTTGCGAGTGCTTGAGCAAGAGACCGGTTTCAGTGCTGCTTATGCCGCCGGACACTCGCTCGGTGAATATTCTGCGCTCGTTTGTTCAGGAGCTATGAGTTTTGCCGATGCAGTACGCACTGTTCGGCAGCGTGGTACCTTTATGCAGGCGGCAGTTCCGGTTGGGGTTGGCTCAATGGCCGCAATTATCGGTCTTGACGCGAATGATCTGGATTTGGTCTGTCAACAAGCAGCAGAAGGTGAAGTTGTTTCGCCGGCCAATTTCAACAGTCCGGGCCAAGTGGTTATCGCCGGCCACACCGCCGCTGTAGAAAGAGCCATGTTGCTGGCAAAGGAGCGAGGTGCCAAGCGTGCTCTACCTTTGCCGGTCAGCGCACCTTTTCACTGTTCTTTACTGGCCCCGGCGGGTGAACGATTGAACGACGTCCTCTCAGGGATCAACTTCTCTGCCATGAACATACCAGTTGTCAGTAATGTTGAAGCGGTGCCAAATACCAAGTCAGAGCGCATTCAAGATTTACTTGTCACCCAGGTGAGCGCACCAGTTCGTTGGGATGCTTCTGTAACATGTATGGCGGATCTCGGTGTTGAAAAATTTATTGAGATAGG
>CBDUUF010000151.1:0-4865 GCA_965370375.1 uncultured Desulfuromonadaceae bacterium | reverse complement strand
CCGCCTAGACAAAAAGTAAGGCGCTTGTCGGGGCGCGTCCCGACGGTCTTGACTTTAGAGCTTGCAGATATTCTGTCCAGCAATATTCAAACCCTATATTTATCCCCCAAACCACCCTCCCCACTCTCACCATCACTCTCCCGCCAGACATAACCAATAGCTTCACGGGCCGCACGAAGCTGATCCTTATCCGCTTTTTTCGTCAGCCAGCCGAGACTGAGTGGAATGGTACTCCACCCCTGCTCCCAGATGACAATCTTCCCTTGCGCTTCGAGTGCACGGGCTTCGTCCTCGCGCATCATCGCCACGCCCTGCCCGGCCATCACCAGTTCGCGCACGATCTGTTCATCGATCGCGGTTGTGGTCTGGTTCGGAATCAGTTTCAAACGTTCAAACCGATCCTGCAGCGGTTTATATAGCGGGCAATCATTACCGACCCAGATCCACGGCAGCTCAGCCACCGACGACCAGTCGAGGTCGGCTGCATCGTTCAGCAAGCGCCGTGGGATCGCAACACAGACCCGAATCTGCGTGATTACCTGATGATCAATGTCCGCCTCCTGAATATCTCCATAAAACAGACCGAGATCGATCATCCCCTGGCGGAGCATCTGCGCGGTCTGCACCGATTGGCTGGTCAGAAAAATTACGTTCAAACCCGGATGCAGCAGAGCCAGCCGCTGGTTGACTGCGCTCACACGCAGGAAAGTTGGATCGGCATTCAGACCGATGGTAACCGAAGAACTGACACCTCGGCTCAACGCCCCGGCCTGTTGGCGCAAGCGGGCCGCGGCTTCGAGCGTCTCGCGGATCTGCGGCAGCAGCGTCTCGCCCTGTTGACTCAGGGTCATGCCGCGCGAACTACGCTTGAACAGTTTGAGGCCAAGTTCTGTCTCCAGCGCCTTGATCTGACTCGACAGGGCCGACTGACTCAAGTTCAGTCCGTCCGCGGCCCGGGTCAGGTTCTGCTCACGAACAATGGCCAGAAACGATTTCAGTTGATACAACTCCATAACGACTCCTGCGGACAACCCGCTACGTTCGAAATTATCGAACGTAGCGTCCGGAAAGTTCCATTGGACAACAACCCCAAAACTCCTGTAAAAATACGCACATCATGCATTTTCATGCAATATAGCAAAGCTTTTCTGTTTTCGATATTATTTATTACAGGGATTTTCAGTGACCATAACCAACGAACTTGCCGACCGCCTGCCGACCGGAGCTGTTGCCGGAGCGACAGATGATATTCTGCTCGACCACAGACTTGCCAAAACCCTGAGTTACCGCTGGCTGGTTTTTGCCGTACTGGCCAGCGGCTACATTCTGGTCTACTTCCACCGCCTGGCACCGGCCGTGGTTGCGGTCGACATGATGCACGACCTTAAGGCCGGCGGCACTCTGCTCGGACTGCTCGGTTCAGCCTATTTTTACCCCTACGCCCTGATGCAGCTACCGGCCGGACTGCTGGCCGACTCCTGGGGCCCACGCCGAACCATCACCCTGTTTTCACTGATCGCCTGCGTCGGTTCACTGATTCTTGGCCTGGCCCCAACCCCGGCTATTGCCATCATTGGCCGCGCCCTGGTCGGGCTTGGCGTCGCCATGCTGTTTGTGCCGACCATGAAAATTTTGACTGAATGGTTTCGACCAAGCGAGTTCGCCAGCATGACCGGCATCCTGCTCGCCATGGGTGGTATCGGTTCGCTGATTGCAACTTCGCCCCTGGCGTTGTTGACCGAATGGCTCGGTTGGCGGCTCGCCTTTCTGGCAGTAGCCGGCCTGACCTTTATCCTGTCCGGTCTGGTCTGGTCGATAGTCAGGGATCGTCCGTCTGACCTCGGCTGGCAGGCACCAGCCGACAGCACACAGCAAAAACAAACGGCATCCGGGTTGATTGACGGTGTGCGTACAGTTGTCAGCAACCGCTTCTTCTGGCCGCTTGCCGGTTGGTTTTTCTTTCAATCAGCAGTCTTCTTCTCCTTTGGCGGGCTCTGGGGTGGCCCATACCTGCAACAGATTTATGGTCTGGAGCGGACAGCCACCGGTCAGGTGCTGTCGATGCTGGCGGTCGGCCTGATCGTTGGCGCGCCGTTGCAATCCTGGCTCTCCAGCCGCCTGTTCAAACGCCGCAAACCGGTACTGATTTTCTCCAGTCTGGTAACCATCGGCCTGACCTGCCTGCTCACGTTTGCCACCGCCAGCCTGTCGCTACCGACCCTTTACCTGCTCTGTTTTCTGCTCGGCAGCTTCACCGCCGCCTCAGTTGTTGTCGGTTTTGCTGCCACCAAGGAACTTTTCCCGGCCCGGATTGCCGGCACCTCAATCGGCCTGATCAATCTGTTCCCGTTTGCCGGCGGCGCCATCTTCCAACCGTTGCTCGGTCTGGCGCTGGAACGTTCCAGCAGTAGTGATGCAGGCTTTACCCTCGCCGGTTATCAACACGCCTTCTCCATTCTGCTCGCCTGTGCCGTCATCGCCCTGCTGGCAAGCCTGTTCATCAAAGAGACGGCACCCTGTCGCACTTAGGAAATCGCCATTTTCACAAATTCAGCAATAAAAAAAGCCTCCGTTTTACACGGGGGCTTTTTATGTATAGCAGCAATCAAAAACGATCAGCTTATTCTTTGACCTTGTTTTGCTTATCGTGACATTGACTACAACCGATCGGACCATCATGTGATTCATGACAAACCCGGCAGACTTTGTGACCGAACAATTTATCAACTTTACCGCCAAAGGTTTTCAGCGCACTGTGGCAAAATCCGCACTCGTCCAAAAATCGTGAAGAATGCTCTTCATGGTTAAAAGTCACTGCACCGGCGCTGTTCTCATAGGTTTTGCTGAAATTCAGATCACCTTTGATGCCAGCAAAAGAAAATGTAACGGAACAAACAACTATGCAGAGTATTAAACAGAATCCCTTCATTACAAACCTCCCGCATTAAATGTCATAAAAACAGCAACACCATTAATTCACCCTGACCGGCTCATCAGACCTGACCAAACCGGCGAACAACCCAAAACATAACAGGCATCAAGATAACTTAAGAGACGCAAATGGTCAAATTGAAGCTATTCAACTACCGGATAAACTTTGGTACGCCGCAAGCTGGCAACGGAATAGATCACCAATGCGACCCAGATCAAAGTGAAACTGATCGCATGTACAGTTGAGAACGGTTCCCGGAAGGCAAAGATGGCGAGCAGAAAATGCAGGGTCGGGGTGATGTATTGCAGAAAACCGACGGTCGCCAACCGCAGTCGGCGGGCGGAGGCGGCAAACAACAATAAAGGAATGGCGGTCACAACTCCGGACAGCATCAGGAATAGAGGGTCAAGCGATAGCTCACCAAAGAATGCTGTGCCCTGGCTCTCGGCATAGAACAGAAACAGCAGCGCAAACGGGGCCAGAAGTAGAGTTTCCACCAACAGACCGATGAGGGCATCAATACTGAGTTTTTTTCTAAGCAGGCTATAGGTACCAAAGGTAAATGCAAGCAGCAGAGAAATCCACGGTAGCTCCCCCTGTGCGACCGTCAGGGTGAGTACACCGGAGGCAGCCAGCAACAGGCTGACATTCTGCCAGCGATGCAGCCGCTCACCGAGAAACAGGAACCCGAGCAGGATAGTGAACAGTGGAGTAATAAAATAGCCAAGACTCGACTGCAACACATGCCCGGCATTGACCGCGTAAAGAAAGGTCAACCAGTTACCGGCGATCAGCAGGGTTGAAGCACAGAGAGTCAGCAACACCTTGCGCTGCCGCAACATGGCAAAGACTTCAGCCTGGCGACGGGTGATAATAATCAGCAGTACGAGAAAGGCAAACGACCAGACGATCCGGTGACAGAGGATAATCAGCGGCGAAAGATGATCGACCAGCTTGAAAAAGGCCGGGAAAAAGCCCCAGAAAAAATAGGCGGCGATGCCGAGGAGGACTCCGGTTTGCAGTGATTTTTTTGACTCTGGAGAGTTCGTGGTGATCATTGCGGCTCATTTCACTATGCAGAAAAGCCACCCCCGAAACAGGGAATGGCTTTCTATATTTTATCGACCCATGCAGTAGAAACTTTACATAAATGGTGACCAAGCAAACAAATACTACAGAGCGCGGGTTACTTTTTAAACAACCCCAAGCCACCCAAAATGGTTAAAACCCCACCGGCAATCCAAAGAATCATCACCCGGTCAGAGACACCGCCACCCAGGCTCCGGGCCAGTTTGTTGCCGAACACGCCATAATCATTGACACCCCACAATATCAGGGCAATACCGACAACAAACAGTACGATAGAAATGGTTTTTTTATTACTCTTGGCCATATGCACCTCCTGGTTCGGCTGAATTGGACAAACAAACATAAACAACTGTGCAACCATAAACCAAGGTGTTGCTCAGGTCAATTTAAAGGGTGCTCTTTTAGTTGAAGTTTGTGTAGACTCAGGTGTCTGTCGCCACAACATTTTTCCATAATTTGAAGGACAAACAGGCTGTGACAAAAAAACCAGACGGCATTTACGCCGCACCGTTAAATGAAATTATTGATTTCCATTTTGATGAACGGGTCGCTGAGGTCTTTCCGGACATGATTCAACGCTCTGTTCCCGGTTACGGCATGTTGATTTCAAATATCGGGATTCTGGCGGCTGAATATGCCCAGGCCAACAGTCACTGTTATGACCTCGGTTGCTCATTGGGAGCGGTCAGCCTGGCCATGCGGCAACGTATTTCTCAGCCCGGTTGTGACATTATTGCCGTCGACAATTCGCAGGCGATGCTTGAGCGTGGCCGAGAGCTTCTGGCCAGCGACAAATCCTCAACCGTTCCGGTCAACATGGTCTGTGCCGATCTTCAGGATGTCG
>CBDUUF010000150.1:0-4870 GCA_965370375.1 uncultured Desulfuromonadaceae bacterium | reverse complement strand
GCACCAGCCGCAACACCAAGAGCGATTGTTGCCAGAGAACCATTGAGCCGGTCATCAGGACTCTCGGAACCGAGAACCTTGCCGATGAAACTTTTACGCGAGGTTCCGAGCAGGATCGGTCGCCCGAGGGCTTGCAGCTCGGCAAGACGCTGCAGAATCTCCAGGTTGCCATCAACCGACTTGCCAAAACCGATGCCCGGGTCAACCGCAATTTTTACCAGCTCAACACCAGCGTCTACGGCTGTTTCAATACTATGCTCTAAACTGCTGATCACTTCATGCATGATGTCGTCATACATAGTATCGTTCTGCATCTGATCAGGTCGGCCACGGGTATGCATCAAAAACAGCCCGGCGCCACACTCGGCGACCACCCCGGCCATCGCTGGATCAAAGGACAGGCCGCTTATATCATTAACGAACTCGGCACCAGCCCGGACCGCCTCCCGGGCAACAACGCTTTTACTGGTGTCGATCGAGATCGGCAGATCGAACCGCTTTGTCACCGCCTCAATGATTGGCACAACCCGTTCACATTCTTCAGCTTCACTTACAGTCAGCGCGCCGGGGCGGGTACTCTCACCTCCGACATCTACTATATCAGCGCCCGCATCAACCATCTGGCCGACACGCTGCAAAATCGCATCCTGACCGGCAAAACGGCCGCCGTCATAAAATGAATCCGGGGTAAGATTCAGAATCGCCAGAATCAGTGGGCGCTTGAGATTCAACCGACAATTGCGTCCCAAAAGCAAGGGAGGCGTATCGCCTCCCTTGTCACACACTATTTTTCCTCAGGCTGATTGTTCTGCTCGACAGATGGGCCATCGGCCGGAGCAATCGTCTCTCCGCTTGCCGACTCCTCTGCAACCTCTCCGCTTGCCGACTCCTCTGCAACCTCTCCGCTTGCCGACTCCTCTGCAACTTCTACGCTCGCCGACTCCTCTGCAACTTCTACGCTCGCCGGCTCCTCTGCAACCTCTTCCTCGCCAAAAACCAGAGCACGAAGTTCATGCCCGTCCAGATTTTCGCGCTCAAGAAGTGCCTCGCTGACCCGGATCAATGAATCTTTGTTTTCCTGTAGAATCTTACGGGTGCGCTCGTAGTTTTCCCGAACAATTCGCCGCATTTCATTGTCAATATCTACCGCGGTTGCTTCGCTGTAGCTTTTGACATGACCATAGTCACGGCCGAGAAACACCTCTCCGTCCCCATCACCAAAAGTTAATGGGCCGAGTTTATCGCTCATCCCCCACTCACAAACCATCTTGCGCGCTATGGCAGTCGCCCGTTCCAAATCATTCGAGGCGCCACTGGTAACTGAATCGAATGTCATCTCTTCGGCAACCCTGCCACCAAGCAGAGTACATATTTTAGTATAAAGCCCAGATTCGGTTTCGTTGTACTTCTCATCCGTCGGCAAGAACAGGGTCACACCCATGGCGCGACCACGCGGGATAATGGAGATCTTATGCACCGGATCAGCACCCGGAATAAACAGTGAAACTAGAGCATGACCAGCCTCGTGGTAAGCGGTCACCTTCTTCTCCTCCTCGGTGATCACCATCGAACGACGCTCGCCCCCCATCATCACTTTATCTTTGGCCGCTTCGACGTCAACCATGTTAACCGTATCTTTGTCGGCCCGAGCGGCCAGTAAAGCCGCTTCGTTGATCAGGTTCTCCAGATCAGCACCGGAGAAACCTGGCGTTCCTTTGGCAACAACCTCAAGATCGACATCATCTGCGAGAGGCACCTTGCGCGAATGCACCTGAAGAATTTTCTTGCGCCCCCTGGCATCAGGTCGCGGAACCATAACCTGACGGTCAAAACGACCCGGGCGGAGCAGCGCAGGATCAAGAACATCGGGACGGTTAGTTGCGGCGATCAGAATAACCCCTTCATTTGATTCAAAGCCGTCCATCTCAACCAACAGCTGGTTCAAGGTCTGCTCACGTTCATCGTGCCCGCCGCCCATACCGGCGCCACGATGGCGACCGACGGCATCAATCTCGTCAATAAAAAGAATACAAGGTGCATTCTTTTTTCCCTGCTCGAACATATCGCGAACGCGGCTGGCACCGACGCCGACAAACATTTCGACAAAATCAGAACCAGAAATTGAGAAAAATGGGACGCCTGCTTCACCGGCAATGGCTCGACCGAGAAGTGTTTTGCCGGTACCCGGAGGGCCAACCAGCAGCACACCTTTCGGGATCCGGCCGCCGAGGCGTGAAAACTTCTTCGGATCCTTCAAAAAGGCGACAATCTCCTCGAGCTCAACCTTCGCTTCATCAATCCCGGCGACATCACTGAAGGTGATGCGGGTTTGCGTGTCAGAGAGGAGCTTGGCCTTGCTCTTGCCAAAGCTCATCGCCTTACCACCGCCGGATTGCATCTGGCGCATAAAGAAGATCCAGACCGCAATCAACAGCAGAATCGGTGCCCAGGAGACCAGCAGACTAAATATAAAACTACGATCTTCAGCCGGTTTAGCTTCTATTTCGACCCCTTTGGTCCGTAAAACCTCGATCAGATTCGGATCGTCCGGAGCATAGGTGGTAAAAACCGTATCATCTATGTACGAACCTTCAATTGTTGCACCCTGAACCGTAACGTCACGAACACGTCCTTCTTCAACAGCTATCATGAAGGTTGTATAACTGATCGATTTCAGCTCTTTTTCCGGCTGGGTCACCATGTTGTAAACCATGATCATGACCAGACAAATCACCAGCCAAAGTGCCAGATTTCTGTAAAACTGATTCACCCTTACCCCCTGTCTCTTCCGTATTGTTCAAATCGTTAATATTAACGCGTAAACACCACTCTCAATAGCGGTAAAAATTACCACAAAAACCCCTTTGTAACAAGCTATTCATTAACAAAAACAGACTGTTCAAGTCGTAGCTGTAACACCGGCTTACCTGAGTCAGGCTGGAACCCTTGACAACGCCTCGCGCCGACCAGCCAGATAATGGTGCTGCCGGCGCTGACAACTAAAGCTCTACGCCGGTTTTCCCGGGAAACTTTATTGTCAATAAAGTAGTCTTTCAACCGCTTATGGCCTGACATCCCGGAAGGTTGAAACCGATCTCCCGGCACAACCGATCGTACGGTTAAAGGGAAAGAAACTTGTTCCGAACAAAACTCGACTGCATCCGAAGCAGCTTCAGTGGCTGATTGTTCTGTCACAATCAGATGCTGACCATTCGGCAAAGGATAAGATCCTTCGGCAAGAATTGTCAGTTCAAAGTCCACAATTTCTGGCGGTGACAACTGCATTTGCAAAACATCATAACGGCGCGCAACCCAGGCTCCTGGCAAAAAGGTTTCAGCCTGCGACTTTGAACTCTCCAGGAGCGCCTCAATCTGGTCGATATGCCCGGCATCAATCTGCCGCAAATCACCACGCAAGCACTCCAGCATACCACGTAAAATGCGCTGCCGCAGAGCCTGATGCGTTGTTTGTAATTGATCAATCGGCATAACCAGAACATCATCCTGCTCACTATTCATCCATTGCAATAAAAATTTATCAACCTGGCCCTGCCAGAACCCCTCATCCAGAGCAGCCTGTTGACTGAACCGACAAAGAGCTTCGTCGACCTGAAAATTAATCTGTCGCAGTTCGGGCATGATCTGGTGGCGAATCCGGTTGCGACTGAAGCTGGGATCCTGATTACTGGCATCTTCGCGCCAATCGATACCGTTATTGGTCAGCCAATTGTTCAACTCGACTTTTTTAAAAGGCAACAACGGTCGGATATACAGACCGGAGCGGGGACGCATCGCCGCCAGTCCGGTCAATCCGCTGCCGCGTAGCAGCCGAAACAGCACCGTCTCAGCCTGATCATCGGCATGATGAGCCAGGGCGATCGATGTGCAGCCTTGCTCCTTAGCCACTCGCTCAAACAGACGCCGGCGGGCAAAACGACCGGTCGCTTCAAGTCCTTCACCCCTCTCTGCAGATAATGCCTGAATGTCGATAGTTTCCACCTCAAGTGGCACCATAAGATTGCCACACAAACTTGCCACAAACTCGGCATCAGCACCACTTTCTGCGCGCAGACAATGGTCAAGGTGGACGGCCGCAACGGCAAAGGAGTGTCGATCGGCAAGTTGCTTGAGCAGATTAAGCAGAGCAACCGAATCGGCCCCGCCACTAACTGCACACAACACCCGGTCACCCGGCTTGATCAGCTGTTCATCCAGTATCGATTTTTCGATTTTATTCAGCATAATACTCGACCTGTAAGCAAAAACAAAAAGTCCCCACCGGGTGCCGGAGGGGACTTATAAATGGTGGCGGTGCAGAGATTCGAACTCCGGACACTGCGGATATGAGCCGCATGCTCTAACCACCTGAGCTACACCGCCTTGCAATCTATTAAGTCGTCTGTACTTGTAAAAGATTTTACCTTTTAAAATCAGTACCTTGTCGAGCATTTTCCAGTCAACAGCCCGATTCAGCAGGCGCTTTTTATATACCATGGTTTGTACCTTGTCAAGCGGAAAGCTCGACCACAGCAACTTACTGACTGTAGGCCTTCCGATACCTTTTGGCTTGTACTTTGGCCATACTGACCTGACTTGAGGTCAGCACTGACTTAACTTGCGGCAAAGACGCGGCAGCATCAGCGTTTCCTGACTCAGCAGCCAACAACAACCAAGCATAGCACTTGACCATGTCCGGCAACACCCCCATACCGCGATAATAATGGTCGGCAAGGTTAAACTGGGCGACATTCTCCCCCTGTTTGGCCGCCTTTTCAAACCAGTTCAAAGCCTTTTTATCACTCTGTGCAACACCTCGTCCCTGACGATACATCAGGCCGAGGCTCGCCTGAGCTTCCGCTAACTCTTTAGC
>CBDUUF010000149.1:0-4872 GCA_965370375.1 uncultured Desulfuromonadaceae bacterium | reverse complement strand
GCTCGTTTGCAGCCTCATAGCCGTAGCTATGGGGCAAAAAGGAGCTGAAATATGGACCAAACGACCGAATTTGCAGCCGGTTCATGGAAAGTCCGACAGGCTGCTAACCGACAAAGGGAGTTCAAACCAGATCCGGGTGCTATCCGCATCACTCTCAGCGCCGACCCGTCCGCCATGGGCTTCGATCAACTCACGCACGATAGCCAAACCGATACCGGCGCCACCGGCATCACGGGAACGGGATGGATCGACCCGATAAAAACGCTCGAAGATCAGCGGCAGCTCTTGCGCCGGAATCACCGGGCCGCTGTTGCAAAAGGTAACGCGAATATTGCTCTCAACCGCTTCGACGACGACACGCAATTCGCCGTCTTGCGGACTGTATTTCCAGGCATTTTCCAGCAGGTTGCGGATCGCCTGCAACAGCTTGTCGGGATCGGCGGACAGACCGGTTGCTGCAACTTTAAAATCAGTGCGTACATTAATCTGCTTCGATTCGAGATTCGGCCGGTAGAGCAACAACATCTGATAGATGCTCTCTTGCAGATTGACCGGCCGTCGGTCGAGGTAAGTCCGGGCCGCTTCAGCCCGGGCGAGCTGACCGAGATCATCGACCAGATTGACCAGACGCAGGATCTCATTCAACAACATCTCGAAGGTCTCCTGCTTCGGCGGCAGTACGCCTTCGTTGAGCCCCTCCAGATAACCACGCAGGTTGGTCAGCGGTGTTCGCAGTTCGTGGGCAACATCGGCAACCATGGTTTTGCGCAACCGTTCGAGCTTTTCCAGACCATCGGCCATCTGGTTAAAGGCGGCACCGACCTCTCCGACTTCGTCATTGGAAATAACTTCAACCCGCGAAGCGAAGTTACCGGCGGCAAATTGGCGACTCGCTTCGGCCATCTGCGACAACGGCCGTAGCACCCGGCGGGTCAGCAAAAAGCTGAACAGCACCGCCAGCGCCAACGCAGCCAGGCTGGCCCAGAGCAGGTAGCGGTGAATGGCGGTGAGAAACATCTGATGGGTTTCGGTCGGCGAGACCATATACTTGTCCATCAACACCATGAAATAGTCGGCCGCCAGCTGGTCGATGGCGAGCCAGACCACGCCGATGATAACAATGATCACCGGTACGGTCGTGACCAGCAGTAATTTCCAGAGCAGGCGCTGTCGCATCATGTTTCCCGATCGGCAAAGCGGTAACCGAAGCCGCGCAGCGTATGGATAAAGGTGGGTGTGGCCGGATCGTCGCCGAGCTTCTGGCGCAGATGACCAATATGTACATCAACGGTACGATCGATCACCGCCTCACCCTGTTCGTAAAGCTGACCGAGCAACTCTTCGCGACTGAAAACCCGCCCTGGCGCGGCCATCATGGCGTGCAACAGCTTGTACTCAGCCGCCGTCAATTCAACCGGCTGGCTGTCGAGGGTAACCCGATGTTTTAGCGGGTCGAGACTCAAACCGGCGTGGCGCAGAGTGGTCTCCGGCACCTGTGCCGGCCGGGTGCGACGCAGGATCGCCTTGACCCGCTCGACCAGCTCCCGCGGGCTGAACGGCTTAACCACATAATCATCGGCGCCAAGCGACAGCCCGAGCACCCGATCAATCTCTTCTTCCCGCGCGGACAACATCAGGATCGGCACATCAGAAAATCGCCGCAACTGACGACAGATCTCCCAGCCGTCAGCACCCGGCAGCATGACATCGAGGATCACAAACCCGGGTGGCGTCTTCTCTGCCAATGCCAAAGCCTCAGCCCCGTCATGCACCTGCAACGTGTCGAACCCCTCTTTTTCCAGATAGGTCGCTACCAACGCCGCCGTATTGCGATCATCTTCAACAATCAGCACAGGTCCGTTCAGTGCAGGTGGCATACAGCTCTCCCGTTGTCTCAGGTCTTGGGCAATGACCAGTTATAATGGATGGCCAGCAAGCGAATAACGATAACCGCCGATGCCGCCAACAGAGCAGCCACCGGTCGCGCCACATCAGCCAGTTCAAGCATGACTAACAACAGACCTCCAGCCAGACAGGCCGAGGCATAGATCTCACGCCGCAGTATCAATGGCACCTGATTGGCCAGCACATCACGAATTACGCCACCGGCAGTCGCGGTCATCACCCCCATCAGCACCGCACCGAGAAAGCCGAGTTCAAAATCGAGCGCCTTGGTCGTGCCGATCACTACGAACGTACCGAGGCCAATCGCATCAAGATACAGCAGTGGCTTTTCGAACAGTTTGAACCGCTCGCGGTTAATAAATACGACCAGTGCCGCAGCAATGGCGACATAAAGATAAGTTTCGTCCTGCAGGGAAAACGGCGGCATATCGCCAAGCAACAGATCACGCAGAGTACCGCCGCCAACCGCCGTGACCAGACCGAGCACCAGTACACCAAACAGGTCCATGTGCCGACGCACACCGAGCCAGGCGCCGGAGGCGGCAAATGCGGCAGTGCCAATCAAATCAAGCAGATAGAGGAGTGTCATTCAGCGCCTTTCTTCATTTAAATCATAACCGCATGTAGGATTAAGGCAACTCACTAGCTGGAAAAACAAAAAAGGAACGGAAACCGTTGATAATGGTTACCGCCCCCTTCTATCCGTTTGACAATACTAAGAGTCGATCTAAAAATGATACTGCAAAGAAACCGTCTGGTAGTTGCTGCCCCCGGAGATCCGGCCAAAGGCCGACGAGTTGCTGTAGATACCCGAGCGGTGATGGATCGCATACCCGAGCCATACATCCTTGAGCGATTCGGAGCGGAAGATATCACCAGTATTCAGTTCAAAAGAAATGTCGAGATAGTTGAGTAGTTTACTCGATCGGTACTCCTTTTTATCCATTTCTCGCTGCTCCATATTCGGCACCGGTTTGGCAAAAGATAAGCCTTCGGCAAAACCGAGCCGGAGCCGCCATGGTAGAGGACCCGTATAAAAAAACTTAACCGCCAGAACGTATTCTTCGGAATTCGGCTGCACTTCATTATCGTGATGCCATACGAATCCGCCGGTCAGGTAAACCGGAATCGGCAGAGTAAACAGAGTATCAGATAGTGGGTGGCCGTAGAAGAAGGAGGTCAACTGACTATTGAACGGATCGCGCGTTGCATCGAACGCCAGGATATCACCGAGGCTCGAGACCACCCCCCAGCCGTGGGCCAAACGCACAAATCGCTTCCCTTTGAGTTTCGAGACCGGCTTCCCTTTATCATTGAAGAATCCGAGACCTAAAAAGCTTTCAAACTGGGTTGGGCTATCCATAGTCACAGCTTGATGGGTGTTTTTATCAAACCGGGTGATGGCCGCCCGGCCGACCAGATGGACATTGCTCCAGATATGATATTTGGCGTCGAGACCGATGCTGGCATCAAAACCGGAACCGATCGAAACCTGATTCAGGCCATAGTAGGTATCGTTAAATTCACTCGACTTCCAGCGCAGATTCGCCCATGGGCGCAAATCCCAGCGACCACCCGCATATAGATATCTGAACCGTCCATTGACGCTTGTATATCCGCGCTGGTCCGTCAATAATTCAAGATCGGTCGTGAAAGAATCATTAATATGATAACGAACGCGCGCGCCAAAATCGAAAGCCGTTCCCTGAACCTGGTTCTGGTAGTCAGACGGAATATCGAAAAAGCGTATTCGGCCGATAACCCCCAACTCCCACTGTTCATTCATCGGGACACTGAAACCACCAGTCAGACCATCGAGAAAGAAGTATTTCTTTTTGTAAAAGAAGAGCGGCATGATATCGCCGACTCCTGATGAATCGGTCGTGGCATAGGGAATCTGGGCATAGCGCAAGCCCATGGCCAAGCCCCAGACCTCAGGCGCTTCGACTGCCTTTTTCGGCTTCGCAATTTCCGAGGGTAGATCTTCCACAGCAAAAACAGCTGGGACGCTGAACAGGCCAAGGCAGAGCAGGAGAACAACAATACGCACAAGATTATTCATTCAATTCCTCCAAAAGCAAATAAACAAAACAGACATTGAGTATTATATCAGATTTTTTACTGATTATTTTTGTGTCGCTGTCGCGAGAAAAATTCCTGAACCGATAAATACACCGCCAAAGACCTTGCTCATGCCACCGGGAACCTTGATCTGCGCAGAACGGTTTTTTGTTCCCTCTGCCATCTTTGCATAGCCAAGCAAACAGACAAAGGACAGGAACATAAAGGTGACAATCAGGATGCTGAATTGCGGTAGCATCGGTCGATCAGCTTGAATAAATTGTGGGAAAAGCGCAGTCGTAAAGGCAATGGCTTTGGGATTAGTAAGAGCGACCAACAAGCCATTAACGTACAGCTTTATAATATTTGGTTGCTGCCTGACGCCACCATTTTCGGCGGCGCGAATTGCCTCAAGACCAAAGCCGTTCCGCCAGAGTTTCAAGCCGAGGAAAACCAGGTAGCCAGCCCCGAGCAATTTTACGGTGAAAAATATTGGCGCAGAATGCAGGATAATCGCACTCAGACCCATTACGGAGAGAAGCGACATAATGAACAACCCGCTCACGTTACCAACCATAGTGGCAACAGAATATTTTGTACCAAAGCTGACACTGTGGGTTGAGACCAGAAGGATCGCCGGACCCGGAGTGATACATGCCATAAGTGCAATTGAAGTGAAGAGCAACCAGCTGTCATAATTCATCAAACAAATCCTTCTTTGTTCTGCGCCAATGGATCACTAGCAGTCTGTCGGACTTACCTGGCCGAAGCGAAAATTTGAGCGTTTGAGAGTAGATTTTAGATCGTTTGCAGGCTCATAGCTGTAGCTATGGGGCAAAAAGGAGCTGAAATCTGGGCCAAACGATCGAATTTGCAGCCGGTTCATGGAAAGTCCGACAGGCTGCT
>CBDUUF010000148.1:0-4900 GCA_965370375.1 uncultured Desulfuromonadaceae bacterium | reverse complement strand
TGCCTTCACCCTTGAACAACCACTACGCCTTGGGGTGCGAAATTTTTGCTTAGCCCTCTTATTTGTTTTTGCAAGACCATCATAGTTTGTCCTGGCCAGCTTTTTTCTCCTGCGCTGTTGTTCAGGTGTTGGCATTCTGGTGTCATCCGGCAAAAGTTGACTCATCCCGGCTGTAAAAAATCCAATCAATAATAATATTTCAAACATAACATTCTCCTGATTGTGGCAAGACTATCTTCTGGTTAACTAGATCCTTATTGTTGATTGTAGAATCGCCTGGCAGTGTGTCGAAATATGTCACACGCCTTGTGTTCGATCTGAATAATGAAATTATATACTGGATTATTAACTACGAATCGGTAGCGAAAAACATCGAGATCAAGATTGACAATTGTCTTTTAAATCGTATACAGTATGCAGGTTTCTGGTGCAAATTTACGAATACATTTATGCATAAACTGTTGAAAAGTATAGAATTTATCCATGTCGGTATCTGTCGACAACATTATCCGTTAAGGAGGAAGAAATGATTGAAGCCTATCTTCGTCATGAAGAAGAACGTAACGCTCAGGGGATTCCGGCTCTGCCACTCAACCCGGAGCAGACTGCTGATCTCTGTGAATTGCTGCAGAGCCCCCCGGCAGGTAAAGAAGAATTTCTGCTGAACCTGCTCACTGAGAGGATCTCGCCCGGTGTCGATCCGGCCGCTGAAGTCAAGGCTGCGTTCCTGGCCGAAATTCTCAAAGGTGCTAAAAGCTCACCGCTGATCGACAAGATCAAAGCTGTGCAAATTCTTGGCAGCATGATCGGTGGTTATAATGTCCAGCCGCTGATTGGCGCTCTGAGCGATGCCGCTCTTGCTGACGAGGCCTCAAGTGCGCTATCTGGCATGACTTATGTTTATGATGCTGCCGGGCAGGTTATCGAACTTTCTAAAAGCAACGCTGCAGCAAAAAAAGTTGTTGAGAGCTGGGCTGCTGCTGAGTGGTTCACCAATAAACCAGAAATTGCCGAAACCATTACGGTCAAAGTGTTTAAGGTCGAAGGTGAAATCAACACTGATGATTTCTCGCCGGCCGGTGATGCCTGGAGTCGTCCTGATATCCCGTTGCATGCCCTGGCCATGGGTAAAACCCGTTTCCCGGGTGGTATCGAAGAAATTGCCAAATGGCGTGAAGCAGGCCATCAGGTCGCTTTCGTCGGTGATGTGGTTGGTACCGGTTCTTCCCGTAAGTCGGCTTGCAATAGTGTCCTCTGGTATATCGGTGATGATATTCCGGCTGTTCCGAATAAGCGTCGTGGTGGTGTGATCATCGGTGGCGTTATCGCTCCGATCTTCTTCAATACCGCACAAGATTCCGGCGCCTTGCCGTTGCGCATGGACGTCGCCAAGATGAACATGGGTGATGTTATCACCATCAATACTGCAAAAGGTGAGGTCACCAACGAAGCTGGTGATGTTATTTCGACTTTTGAAATTAAACCGGATACGGTTCCTGATGAGTTTCGTGCCGGTGGCCGGATCCCACTTATTATCGGGTGTGCCGTGACGACTGAAGCTCGTGCGGCGCTGAGTATGGGCGAGACGGATATCTTTGCTGAAGCTGCGCATACTGCACCGAAGGCAGATCAGGGTTACACTCAAGCCCAGAAGATGGTCGGTCGCGCCTGTGGTATTGACGGTGTCTTGCCAGGTTCTTCCTGCGCACCGATCATGACTACTGTTGGTTCCCAGGACACCACGGGGCCGATGACCGCTGATGAGATCAAGGAGCTGGCTTGTCTCAAGTTCAAGTCACCGATGGTCATGCAGTCTTTTTGTCACACTGCGGCTTATCCGAAACCAGCTGATGTGAAGATGCATGCCAACCTGCCGAAATTCATTTCTGATCGCGGCGGCGTTCCGTTGCGTCCAGGTGATGGTGTTATTCATAGTTGGCTGAACCGTCTGCTGGTTCCTGACACCGTCGGTACGGGTGGTGATTCGCACACCCGTTTCCCGATCGGTATCAGCTTCCCGGCCGGTTCCGGCTTGATCGCTTTCGCCGGTGCTCTCGGTTTCATGCCGCTAGATATGCCGGAATCGGTTCTGGTCCGCTTTAAGGGCGAGCTCAACGAAGGGATCACCCTGCGTGATGCTGTTAATGCCATCCCTTACTGGGCGATCAAACAGGGTCATCTGACCGTACCGAAGAAGAACAAGGTCAATATCTTTAACGGCCGAATTCTCGAGATGGAAGGTCTGCCGAATCTGTCAGTTGAGCAGGCTTTTGAGCTGACCGATGCTGCTGCTGAACGTTCAGCTGCTGCCGGCTGTATCCAGCTGTCCGAGGAGAGCGTCTGCACCTACCTGCGCTCTAACGTTGCGCTGATGAAAAAGATGATTGAAGACGGTTATCAAGATGCCGCGACGCTGCAAGGCCGGATTGATGCTGTCAACGAATGGCTCAAGGAGCCCAAGTTGCTCCGTGCTGACAAGAATGCTGAGTACGCTGCCGTGATCGAAATTGATCTTGCAGAAATCACCGAGCCGATTCTGGCCTGCCCGAACGATCCTGATGATGTCAAGCTCCTCTCCGACATTCAAGGAACTCCGATCCAGGATATTTTCCTTGGCTCCTGCATGACCAACATCGGTCACTTCCGCGCTGCTGCAGAAATCTGGCGTGGCCAGAAATTCAACCCGAACGTTCGGACCTGGGTCTGCCCACCGACCCGGATGGATCAGGCCAAACTAAAGGAAGAAGCCGTATTCTCGGTTTTTAGTGCCATGGGTGCACGTCTGGAGATTGCCGGTTGCTCGCTCTGCATGGGTAATCAGGCTCGCGTGCCCGATGGCGTTAACATGTTCTCCACCAGTACCCGTAACTTCGATGATCGGATCGGCAATGGTGCCCAGGTCTACCTTGGTTCGGCAGAACTCGGTGCCGTGACCTCGACACTTGGCAAACTGCCGACTCCGGCCGAGTATCTTGCGGTTTACAAGGAGAAAGTTTCACCTAAGAAGGACGAGATATATCAATATCTGCAGTTTGATGAAATGGACGAATACAAGTAACAAGTCGATCCGTTGTAGTTGTTTTATTTAGGCCCCCACCGATTCAGGTGGGGGCTTTTTTATTAAAAAACTATGGCTAAACTGTCGAAATAATTTAAACTGTCAGAATAAAGTATTAAAAAATAGTATTTCCGTTTCGGAAGGAGTCTGCCTTGGCGCAGGAAAATATATTTTTTCTTTCTATAGATGAAGTGTGCCAGCGAGAGATGGTCACTTGCTCACCGAACAAGGGGTTGGTTGCCGCGGCCGATCTGATGCGGCAAAAAAATGTCAGCAGTCTGGTGGTGACAGATCGTGGTTTCCCGATCGGCATTGTCACCGACCGTGACCTGAGAAACAAGGTTGTTTGCCGCGGGATTAATCCGACCGAGTTTTTTGTCAGTGACGTCATGCATTCGCCATTGATTACCCTTACAGAAGAAAACTTTGTTTTCGAAGCGCTCTTTTTGATGTCACGGCATCGGATTCATCAGATTGTTATAGTTGCTGCTGATGGTAAGTTGGTCGGTATCCTCAGTAATACGGATATCCTTCGCTTGCAGACTCGCTCGCCGCAGCAGATGTTGTTTGAGATAGAAGAAGCAGCTACGGTTGATGATCTGAAGCGATTACATGAACAAGTCCAGGGTCTGGTTGAACATTTGATCGGAACTGGCGTGCGGACCCCTGAACTGGTGCGCTTGATTTCCCACCTGAACGATCGAATACTTATTCGCCTGATCGAGCTGTTGCGTTCTGATCGGCATCCGGATTTACCAGACAAATTTGCTTTTATCGTTCTGGGCAGCGAAGGGCGTCAAGAGCAGACGCTGACGACCGATCAGGATAATGCCATCATCTACGCTGACGATCTTACTGCGGATGAAGTAGCACGGATTGAAGCTTTTTCTCAAGATCTGATTGATACCCTGATTTCTATTGGGGTGCCACCTTGTCCAGGCGGTATCATGGCCAAGAATGATTTCTGGCGACGTAGTTTGAGTGGCTGGAAAGACGTTCTTAATGGCTGGCTATCAAAAGCCGACCAGAAAAATATAATGAATGGCAGTATGTTTTTTGATTTACGGACTCTGTACGGTGATCAAGAGCTGGTTCAGGATCTCAAACAACACATCACGGCATATCTAAGTCGGGATTCATCTTTTTTGGCTCGCACAGCTAAAAATGTACTTCGGTTCAAGACTCCTATCGGCATATTTGGCCGTTTCAAGTTAGAGACTGAAGGGGTACACCGGGGCAAGATGGATATTAAAAAGGCTGGTATCTTCGCTATTACAGAAGGGGTTAAAGTTTTATCACTTGAGACTGGCAGCCTCGATGGTGGCACCCATGAGAGAATTAAGAGCTTGGCCAAGTCAGGAGTTCTGAGCCGTGATCTGTCCGAAGATCTTGAAGCGAGCTTCAGTTTTCTGGTCAGTTTGAGATTGCGTGGCCAGGTTGCCGCGATCAGTGCCGGAGAGGAAACGAGCAATTATATTATTTTGAACCAGATTAATCATATGGAACAAGGGCGATTACGCCTCGCATTTGAAGCAGTTAAATCATTCCAGGAATTCCTTGAATTGCACTTTCAGCTGGATTTTGTTCGATAAACAACTCCGCCATTCTGTAGTATTCTCAATCGATTCTAACTCTCTGATCAATGCAGCTCTGCTTGCTATGCAGTAGACTGTTAGTACAGTTGATTACAGACTGGAGAGAGTATGAACGGTTGCCGACCGGAAATTTCACCACTATTTATCAGTCAGTTCGAGGTCGATGCCTCGAGTCCGTTTGAGCGACATTTGAATCGGCTTGAAGTGGAGATCGGTCGGGAGGATTACAGCCAGTTGAAACGGGTTG
>CBDUUF010000147.1:0-4920 GCA_965370375.1 uncultured Desulfuromonadaceae bacterium | reverse complement strand
CCGATGATGATCTGACCAGCACCGATAATCAGTATTTTCTTAAGATCTGTACTCTTCGGCATGGTGTCCTTCTTGATTTTTATGTAAGAGAATTTACTTTAAGTATTAAGATTTAACTGTCTGTTACTCATTCTGTTTTATTCGCCTTCATCATATCGATAAAGTCATTAAACAGGTACTGGGCATCGTGTGGACCTGGTGATGCTTCGGGGTGATACTGTACCGAAAAGGCCGGTAAAGACTTATGGCGGATCCCCTCAACCGTGTTGTCATTCAGGTTGATGTGGGTCACGACAACATCTTCGCCGAGCGCCGCCGGGTCGACGGCGAAACCGTGATTCTGGGAGGTGATTTCAACATTGGGCCCCTCGCCTCTTCTGACCGGCTGATTCCCGCCCCGATGGCCGAACTTGAGTTTATAGGTTTTTGCACCGAGGGCGATTGCTAAAAGCTGGTGACCGAGGCAGATACCGAATAGAGGAACCTTGCCGAGCAGTTTACGGATATTTTCCTGGGCATAATCGATCGGTTCCGGGTCACCGGGGCCGTTGCTTAAGAATACGCCATCCGGGTTCATGGCCAACACCTCTTCTGCGGGTGTGCTGGCCGGAACAACAGTTACGGCGCAGCTACGTGATACAAGATTACGCAGAATATTGAGTTTGATGCCAAAATCATAGGCGATAACCTTGTAAAGTGGTTTATCTGCAGCAGGTTCATACCCTGATTCCAGCTCCCAGGTACCCTCTGCCCATTCGTACGGCTCTTCACAGGTAACTTCTTTAACCAGATCAAGACCAACTATTGAAGGTGCCTTATTGGCTTTATCGACAACACTTTCCGGGTTCAGGTCAACCGATGAAATAACACCAGGCTGAGCGCCATTGTCACGAATGTGCCGAACCAGAGCCCGGGTATCAAGCCCCTGTATCCCAACAATATTATGATTTTTCAGCCAGACATCGAGGCTCATTTCCGATCGCCAATTGCTTGGAAAGTCGCACGCTTCCTTGACTATAAATCCGGAAAGATGCGGTTTGAGCGATTCAGCATCCTCGCTGTTGACCCCGTAATTCCCGATCTGTGGATAGGTCATAGTCACGATCTCGCCATGATATGAGGGGTCGGTAAGAATTTCCTGATAACCGGTCATGCTAGTGTTAAATACGATCTCACCGGTTGTTTCGCCAATTGCACCCAGGGCTTTGCCGTGAAACAAAGTCCCGTCAGCCAGGGCCAGAATTGCCTTCATAATCGTTGTAGCTCCAATATACGTGAAGTGTCAGGGCTTATGCAGCCCGTCAGATAAGTTAAATATTTACTGTTCCAGATTGATCAATTGCCCATTAAGAATAGTGGCGACCGCAGCCCCTTTAAGTTTACGTCCAGCAAAAGCGGTGTTCTTGCTTTTTGAAATCATGTCGGCGGCAACAACCGTCCAATCTTTTTCCAGATCGATAATAGTCACATCCGCCGGTGCGCCTTCACTCAAACTGCCGACCGGCAGATTTAAAGCTTTAGACGGTCCGCTGGTCAACAGCTCAATAGCCCGGTTGAGGTCAATGACTTTATCCGCGACCAACTCAAGTGTCAGCGGCAGCGCTGTTTCAAGCCCGGTGACGCCGTTCATGGCAATGTTAAATTCAACATTCTTTTCATCAATATGATGCGGCGCATGGTCGGTGGCTATAGCATCCAGGGTGCCGTCGGCCAATCCTGCCCGCACTGCGGCCATATCTTCAGCCGAACGGAGCGGCGGGTTCATCTTGGCGTTGGTGTTGTAGCCACGTACCGCCTCGTCTGTCAGCATGAAATGATGTGGTGCCGCTTCGCCGGTTACCCTTACGCCGCGTTTCTTGGCCGTGCGGAGGATCTCAACCGAGCCTTTGGTCGAAACATGTGCAATATGCAGACGTGAACCGGTAAATTCGGCCAGCATGACGTCACGCGCAGTCGCTGCATCTTCTGCCACCCATGGGATACCTTTAAGGCCTAACTCGGTAGCGACAAAACCTTCATTCATCACCCCGCTGCCGACCAGATCCAGGTCCTCGGCGTGTGAAATTATGACCGTATCAAACGGTTTGGAATATTCTAGCGCGCAACGCATTAATTCACTGCTGGTAACCGGCTTGCCGTCATCCGAGAAAGCGACACAACCGGCCTCTTGCATATCACCCATCTCGCTTATACAGTCACCATCCAAGCCTTTAGTGATGCTGCCGACCGGAAAAACCCGAGCAAACCCTTCTTTTTCAGCCTTATCGATGATGTAGCGGGTTACCTCCTTGTTGTCGATAATCGGTTTGGTGTTGGGCATACAAGCGACTGAGGTGAAGCCACCGGCAGCTGCAGCGCGGGTACCGGAAACGATATCTTCCTTATACTCGTAGCCAGGATCACGCAAGTGTACATGGATATCGACCAGACCCGGGGTAACCAGCTTGCCGGTTGCATCAATTATCTCTGCCCCATCGGCTTTGAGGTTTTTGCCGACAGCCGAGATCTTGCCATCGGCAATCAGTATATCCAGTTGTCCATCTATATTGTTTGCCGGGTCGATCAATCGACCACCCTGTACCAGTAATTTCATATCTAACCTCTTTTCTTATAAACAGAGAATTGATTATTCTTCGCCGCGCTCTACACCGCTGACCAGGTAGAGTAAAGCCATCCGAACTGCTACGCCATTTTCAACCTGATTCAGGATGACATTTTGTGGGCCGTCGGCAACATAGGAAGAAAGCTCCACGCCACGATTAATTGGCCCCGGGTGCATCACCAGAGCATCTGGCTTGGCCAGAGTGACGTTATTAACATTCAACCCATAGAACTTAGCGTATTCACGTACGGATGGGATCAGCGACTTTCCTTGGCGCTCCATCTGAATTCGCAACATCATAACAACGTCGGCATCACGAATAGCATCATTCATGTCAGTGAAAACGGTAGCACCGAGTTTCTCGATCCCCGGCGGGATCATAGTTCCCGGACCACACAACCGGACCTCGGCACCCATCTTGCTCAATGCATAAAGATTGGAGCGAACAACTCGACTATGCGTAATGTCACCAACAATCGCTACCTTCAGCCCTTCAATCTTGCCTTTGTGCTGTCGGATGGTAAACAGGTCAAGCAAAGCCTGACTCGGATGCTCATGCGCACCGTCACCAGCATTAATCACCGAGCAATCAAGTCTTTCAGCCAGATAATGTGGCGCTCCGGATGCCGAATGGCGCATGACAATGATGTCTGGATGCATAGCCTCAATATTACGAGCCGTGTCTTCAAGCGTTTCACCTTTGGATACGGACGACGCCGAGGCCGAGATATTGACCGTATCGGCCGAGAGTCTTTTGCCGGCGATCTCGAACGACATCCGGGTGCGGGTGCTGTTCTCAAAAAACAGGTTAATAATGGTTTTCCCGCGCAAGGTTGGCACCTTCTTGATGTCGCGAGTATTGATTTCCTTGAAGCTTTCAGCAGTGTCGAGAATTGTAACGATATCCGCACGGGACAATTCATTGATACCGAGAATGTGCTTGTGACCAAACTCCATGCCTGCCTCCTATTTCAACCTTATGGCTTAAGCAACCGCACCTCGGTGGCGCAGTTGTTATCATCAAAAATCACGGCGACCTTCTCTTCCATCGATGTTGGCACATTCCGCCCGACAAAATCAGCCCGGATCGGCAATTCCCGATGGCCCCGATCGACCAGAACCGCCAGTTGAATGGTGCGCGGACGACCAAAATCCATCAGCGCGTCCATGGCGGCCCGTATAGTGCGACCGGTGAACAATACATCATCAACCAACACAACTGACAGCCCATCGACACTGAAAGGGATATCGGTCGGCCCGATTTGCACAGTGCCACGCGAGGAAAGGTCATCGCGATACATGCCTATATCGACACTGCCACAGCGAACCTCAACATTTTCAATGCGGGAAATTCTCTGTGCCAGGTCTTTACTCAGAGTGTCGCCACCGGAGCGAATGCCGACCAGTGCCAGACTCTCAACCCCCTTATTGTGCTCGAGTATCTCGTGGGCAATCCTGGTAAGAGCCCGATTGATGCCAGCGGCATCCAGTAAAGCTGTTTGACCGTTTGCCATAAAAAAGCCTCCTGATCCAGTACCTTGTAGATTCGATGATCAGACACAAAAAAAGGTATCATTCCGCATGCGGAACGATACCTGGACGAGTTTTGATTGAGCTGTGTTACTCATGCTTTTGCCACCCTTGCTAATCTCACAGGATTAACTTAAAAGGGACTGAATTGTCATAAACTTCAAGAACTATAACAACGCTCTACAGGGTGAGTCAACGAAAAAAATGGTGACTCTCCTAATCGATCATACGGCCAATTCTGCTCCAGCGGACGCTGTTGGTTAATGAGTCCCAGGACCAGTATTTAATAAACGCCAACCCCTTGATATTAGCTTCAGGGACAAAACCCCAGAAACGGCTGTCTGCAGACCGATCCCGATTGTCACCCATGACAAAATAATTCCCTTCCGGAACCAGAATTTCCGGGAAGTCATGAATTAACCTACTGGAAATTCCCTGTGCGCCCTTATGAATCTCTTGCGGAATCACAAAAGGTTCGTCATTAACATAAACGGTCTGTGCTACCATTTTCACCCGATCACCAGGCAGCCCAATGACTCTTTTAATAAAATCTTTTCTTTGAAAATACGATTTATCTTTGTCCAGCGGATACTCAAAAACGATAACATCACCACGTTCCGGATCACGAATAGTCAAGATACGACTGTCAGTGAACGGTATCTGGGTGCCATAAAGAAACTTGGTAACCATCAGGTGATCACCAATAAGCAATGTATCTTCCATTGACCCCGAAGGTATCTTGAACGCTTGAATTACAAAAGTCCTGATAATAATAGCCAGGATTGCGG
>CBDUUF010000146.1:0-4926 GCA_965370375.1 uncultured Desulfuromonadaceae bacterium | reverse complement strand
GATCGGGCCTACGCTTATGTGCGTGCCGCCGACGAGCTGGCGTCGATTGCCGATTATTCCCTCTCTCTTTGTTCCTATATGCGGCGTCTCGAAAAGAACGAGCTTGATTATAGCGAGGATGCCTGGGCCGACCTGCACAATTACCACCGTGAGGTGTTTGCCTTTTTTACTCAGGTCTGCAAGGCATTTAATAATGAAGATGTGAGCAGCACCCGTAAAATTTATGCTGAAGCGACCCGGCTTAATGATCTGGCCGATGAGGTTCGGAAAAACCATCTTGTCCGGATGAAGCAGGGTTCCTGTGGCGCACTGCCCGCTCTGACTTTCAGTGACATGGCCGTTGCCTTGCGGCGGATCAAAAATCACACGGTCAATCTGCATGAGGCGCTCTTCCTAGAGTCTTAGTCCACTGCCTGAGCGTAACTTTTGTCAAAAACCTGAGCCCGGCCAGAAACGGTCGGGCTTTTTTCTGGACCTTTTTTAGTATTTTTGGGATTGATGGACCATGTCGAAACAAGAAACAGAAAAAATTGATCCAATCTATATGACACCGGCTTGCGAGAAGCGGCTACGGGCTGAACTCAAAGAGCTGCTCTACAAGTTGCGTCCGGAGATGGTTAAGACCGCAACCTGGGCGGCGAGCTTGGGAGATCGTTCAGAAAACGCCGATTATCATTATGCTAAACGCGCCCTGCGTAAGTTTGACTCAAGGATTCGCTTTCTCACCAAACGTCTGGAGGCTGCAGAGATTGTCGACCCGGTTAAACAGGCGGAAACGGCCAACGGCCGGGTGTTGTTCGGTTGTACGGTCACGGTTGAAAACGAAGCGGGCGACGAGAAGGTCTTAAGCATTGTCGGCGTCGATGAATATGACCCGGCGCGTGGTTATGTCAGCTGGATCTCACCGATTGGCCGGGCTCTGCTCGGCGCATCGGAAGGTGATGTGGTCATGTTTCAAACCCCAGGTGGCAGATCCGAAGTCGAGGTGGTCAAGGTCGAGTACAAGGCTCTTGATTAGCCCTTGTTGCCGGGTCAGAGAAAGGTGGAAACAGCTTGAATCAACCGGGTAAAACCAAGCGACCGGCCATGAAGCGTCAACCGAAAGGGTTGACCATCCTGCATGAGGACAAGGATGTTCTGGTGGTGGAGAAGCCGTCCGGGTTGCTGACCGTCGGCACTGATCGTGACAAGTCGCGCACGGTTCACTATCTACTCAACGATTATGTCCGCAAAGGCAATCCGAAATCGCGCAACCGGGTGTACGTAGTCCATCGTCTCGATCGGGACACATCCGGGTTGCTGCTGTTTGCCAAAAGTGAACAGGCTAAAAAATTCTTGCAGGAGAATTGGCAACAGACCGATAAACGCTACCTGACCATCGTTCATGGCCATCTGACGCCAAAAGAGGGAAAAATCTCCACCCGGCTGGTCGAGAATGCCGCCCACAAGGTTTACACGACCCAAAATGCGGCCAACGGCAAGCTCGCGCATACCGCCTATAAGGTGCTGCAAGAGACCCGGGGTTTCAGTCTGGTGGAGATTCATCTCCTCACCGGCCGCAAGCACCAGATTCGTGTGCATTTTGCGGACCTGGGGCATCCGGTTGTGGGGGACCGGAAATATGGCAACGCGGAGCTGGGTTCGAAACGGCTCGCCCTGCATGCCCGCTCAATTTCTTTTACCCACCCGTTCAATGGCAGGCCGATGACCTTTGATACCGGCATGCCGGAAGATTTTATCCGGTTACTTGGTAAACTACGGTAGTTTTGTGTCGCTTCGGAGCAGGCGGTGGCAGGTTCTGCTAGCCGTGGCACACACCGTTTGGCGGAAACTGGCTATACAGGTCTGTTGCCGGTGAGCTGTGGGAAATTGGCGACAACTGCGGTCATCGGGTCATCTGTTGCACAGGAGCAGTGTGGTGGCCGTGGTTTTTTGCGCCGTTCCTGCTCGACCTCGACATCAAAGTCGACCACCAGCGGCAGGCGATCAGAAAACGGAATCTGCGGCACCTGAAAATCGCGCACAACAATTTCTTTGCTGTGGAGGATAAAATCGAGGTGGCGCTGCGGGTTTTTGCTCGGGAAGGTCGGTAGACCCTGGGTGTTGGCACTTTGCAGACCGGTCGCCGCCAGAAACAGGTCGATTTCCCGCTCACCCCAAAGCATGTTGAAATCCCCCGCTACCACACAGGGCCGGTCGGTTTTCTTGACCAGCTCATACAGCGAACTCAACTGTTGGTGTCGCGTCCGCGCGCCCAGAGACAGATGCACCAGATACACCACCAGGTGCTCGAGCTCCAGTTCTATTACCAACCGTTTCATCCCCTGATCGAAAAAATGAAAGGTCTCGTTGCGGATGCGATTACGTGTCAGGAAGGCGTTGCCCTGTGTTTTCAGTACCGGCACATGCCGCCAGAATGATCTTTGCCCGTATTTTACCGCGTGCGAGTGATAATGTCCGAGTGCTTTCGCCAGTAGCTCGACCTGGTTCTCTCCGTTGCTGCGGTACGAGCCATGGTCGACCTCAATCAGACCGACCAGATCCGGCTCCAGTTCGCGCAGAAAGGTCGTAATCCGCGCCAGATTATTGCGTGAATTGCGGACATAATTGTGCATCTTCGGGCCGGTCGCATAGCGGATGTTATAGAGTACAAATCTCATCGAACCTCCTCAAAGAGTAAAGCACTATCGGGCGATAATTCAAGGCGGTGGGTTGATATTGTGTCACCGAACAGTCATTTGAGCTGACGACACCCCTGTTCACTTGAAAGCGGATGGACGATCTTCTATACTCACGAGCAAAACACCTTAACCCCGCTGGAGAATAATGATGGAACTCGACCTCGAAAAACTGAATGATTTGATCAACAACCGCATCGGCGAAATTGAAGAGATCGTGGCCGGGACCGGCTATCTGCCGCGGACCGTCATCGGCGTCGGCACCTTTTTGCTCGATAAACATGGCGACCTCGAGCTGTTGATGCCGAAACAGCTGGTCACTTTCGAGCGTTTTCTCAAGCCGCTGCTTTAAACATGCAAGTGTGATGCGATGACAGACAAAAACAAAATTTACCAAAGACTCGCCCTGCATCTCGATAACCTGCCGAGCGGTTTCCCGGCAACCGAGTCCGGGGTTGAACTTAAGATATTAAGAAAGCTGTTCACGCCGGAGGATGTGCAGATTGCGCTGCATCTGACGCTGTTGCCGGAGTCGCCTGCGGTGATTGCCTATCGGGTCGGCCTCTCTGCAGAAGTCGCTGTCGTGCGCCTGCTCGACATGTCGAAGCGCGGCCTGATTCTCCGCCTGGAGAAGTCCGGCAAATATAAGTATATGGCTGCACAGTTCGTGGTCGGGATCTGGGAGTATCAGGTTAACCGGCTTGACCAGGAGTTGATCGAACTTTTTAACGAATATGTCCCCGAGCTGATGACTCCGGAAAGCTGGAAAGACGCGCCGCAGATCCGCACCATACCGGTCGATGAGACTATCACTGCGCAACATGAGGTTATGAACTACGATCGGGCCGAGCAGATCATTGCCGGTAAAAGCAAGTTCCTGGTGGCGCCGTGTATCTGTCGCCGCGAACATAATATGATCGGCGAAGGCTGCGATAAACTGGCGGAGGCCTGTCTTATTTTTGACAGCGCGGCCGATTTTTATGAAGGTAACGGCATCGGCCGGATTATCAGCCGCGAGGAGGCGGTGTCTATTTTGCACGAAGGCGAACGCCAGGGGTTGGTGGTGCAGCCGGCCAATGGCCAGAATCCGGTTTCGATCTGTCTTTGCTGCGATTGCTGCTGCCAAGTGCTCAAACAGGTTAAAAACTTCCCGGCACCGGCTGAACATACGGCGAGTTCGTATGTGGCGGCGCTCGATTCCGCGGCTTGTGTCGGTTGCAATATGTGCCTCGAGATTTGTCCGATGCAGGCCTTTGCCGAAGCTGAGGCGAAAGTGGCGCTTGATACGCAGCGCTGTATCGGCTGCGGGCTATGCGTGAAGGGGTGTGCTACCAAGGCGCTCGGTCTGGAGTTGAGGCCCGAGCGGCCGATTGTTTCTAAAAAATATAGCGATACTCTGCTGCGGCTCGGTAAATCACGCGGTAAGATGACCGATGAGGATATGGCGAAGGTGATCGTGCAATCGAAGCTGGATCGACGTCAGGTTAAACAATAATCTCTGCGTGTAAAAGCCAAGGCTTCCGCACGAGGAAGGGCGATAAATGACCACGACCGCCAATCAAGTTTGTGCCAGCGGGTCCGGCGCGGCGACGCGTGTTGGCATCGTTGTGCGGCTGGCGCTGCTGAGCTTACTCTGGTCGCTTCTCACTCCCGGGCTGACCTACGCAGAAGACTTCCGTTTGCTGAGTCTCAGCCTGCGCGGACGTGTATCCGGGGCGACCGTGCTCGGAGAGCAGCAGCCGGAGGAGTTTCAGGAATATGACCTGGCGGCAAACTTCGGCTTGCCGTGGCAGCGCTATGCCGATTCCGGCTGGGGAGTCGGCACGCGTTTGATGGTGAGTGCCGGGGTTATACACGGCGGAGGGGAGACCGGCCTGGTCGGATCGCTCATCCCCGGAATTGCCTTCGGCAGTGAAGACGCGCGGTTTTTTCTCGACATGGGAGCAGGCTTTGCGCTGCTCAGCCGACATAAGTTTGGCACCCAGGATTTCGGTGGACCGTTCCAGTTTGCCCTGACCATAGGCGCCGGTTTTCCACTGTATAAACAGCTCGGACTCGGCTACCGGTATCTGCACTATTCCGATGCCGGGGTTAATGGCGGTGACACGATCGGGGCGGATTTTCACATGATTGAGTTCAACTATCGACTCTGATATCGGGGTGGAGGCCTAGGGCGTTATTTTTGGGCCACATTAAAGCAATAAATCAACAACATCCCCAAATCCCTTGCCCCCTTTAGAAAGGTGGA
>CBDUUF010000145.1:0-4943 GCA_965370375.1 uncultured Desulfuromonadaceae bacterium | reverse complement strand
GTACTTGAAGTGGTAATAGACCCGGAACAGCCCCCCGACAAACCTATTCTTCAGTCCGTGATCACAACTCATAAGATTAATTATAGCATGTGACCGAATTTATTGCGATAACCGAGCAATTACCTCTGCAATGGTGCAGGATAAAACCGCATCAGATGTGAGTTTGGTCAAGACCTCTTCGCCTCTGTGTGGTAATCTGCCCCGACAAAAACAGGAGCAGAATCATGGATGATATCAAACAGACCAAAGCTGAAAAATATATCGAGCAGTTGATGCAGGAGCTTACACCCGAATCTGATCGTTATCGGGTGCTGGCGACAGCGAAACAGTTCAAGGCATCATGGGCAGAGCTTGGCGAGCGGCTGGTTAATGTCAGTCAACGCAGCCTGTTTCGCGATTGGGGTTACGACTCGTTTAGCGATTATTGCAGCCGTGAAATTCGTATTCGCAAGGCGACTGCTGAAAAGCTGACCATGGCCTATAAGTTTCTCGAGCGTGAAGAACCGGGGGTGCTGGCACGCAAGGAAGGGTTGCAACCGCTACCCGATTACCGGAGTGTCGATCTGTTGCGGCGGGCGCAGGAAGAGGAGTCTTTTGCGCCGGAGCAGTATCAGGCGTTACGAGAAGCGGTGGTAGAGGATGATCGAAGCCTGCCGGTGGTGCGTAAGCAGTTTCAGGAGGTGACGCGGGCTAAAGAAGAGCTGATCACTACGACCTTGCGTTATTCCAGAGTCTCACTCAGCGCCGCCCGGAGACTGCAGACAAGCCTGGAGCCGATGGGTGAGATCTACGTCAAACACAAGCCGTTTCTCGATAACCTGATTGCCGATCTGGCCGGAGCCGAAGAACAGGCCGCGCTGGCTGTGGGGGAGACGAAATCAGCGGCGGATCCTCCGCCTTTTAAATAGTGTCCATCCGGAAACACTGGATGGGCGTGGTGTGGTTTCTGATTTGGAAACCAGCAATTTTTCGCAAGGTCAAGGAACTCAAGCCTTTGAGCGGAGGCGTAGTACTTTACGCCGCACAATCAAATGTGTAGATTGACGTCGAGATTGCGGAAAAGGGCGGTTTCCGGACAGAAACTGATTAGAATGGCGGGAAGATCGAAAAGATCGTCGCCAGTGTCAGGGTGCCGATTATGCAAAGCCCGAGGTAGAGAAATAGTACGCGCTTTTTAAACATCGATATAAAAATGGCCATTACCGGCAAGGCTGTGACCGGGCCACCGACCAGTATGGCAATTCCGGGTCCTTTGGCCAGCGGTATCAGTTGTCCCGGATCAGGCAGATAAAAACCGAAGACCATCGCCGCTGCCGTCAGCTGTGGCAGGTGCAACGGGATGGTGGCGAACAGCAGCCCGACCGTATTCAGGGCACCCTCGTTCGACAGCAGGTTGGTGATCCAGAGGTTGGGGATAAAGTGTGAGGCGACAACTTCAATCACCAGACCGAGCAGGACAAACTTGCCGATCTTGAATAGACCTTCCCAGAACCGGGCTAGAAACACATAAAACTTATTGTGCGTACAGCGATCGACCCGATGTGATAGTTGCTGTCCGCATTCACAGCGTAACTGTTCAACCGGATAGTCCGGATCGTGAAAATCTCCCTTCGGCAGTTCTTTGCGGAACAACTCTTCTTCATTGAACCCGTAGCGGCGCAGAAAATGGGTCAGAAAGCCGGCAAACAGGCCGAGGCTGACAGCGCAAACGACAATCAAGGTCGCCCATTGTATGCCGAGCATTTTCGACAGACTGGTGTAGGAAGCAGGACTCATCAGCGGTGAGGCGACCAGCAAGGCCATCGCCGGTGCCAGCGGCAGGCCACCGAGCAGTAGTGAAATGACCAATGGCAGGGTTGCGCAGGCGCAGAGTGGGCTGGCAACGCCGAGCAGGGTGGCGAGCAGGATAGAGTAAATACCGAAATGGGTCAGGACTTTGCGGATTTTGACGTGCCACTTAAAGGTGCGAATGACCGCTTCGAGAAAAACGCCAAAGGCCAGGTACGGCAGAACATAGACAAACTCGTGCCACAATTTACTGGCCAGATCGATAAATCCTGGTATAAAACCTTCCATCGACGTCAAACTCCTTCAAAGCGTTAAGAATTTGTCAGTTGATATTGCGTGCCTGACAGTAATCATGATCAAAACTAGCTGTTTCGTTTGTTTGCTTCGATCAGGTTGCAACAAGAGCAAATGCTGTACCAGTTTGGCAGCCGGTGCGCAGAATTCATACCGCACAGCTAAACTCTGTGCAAGCATTTTTAATTCATAGTGGTATAATTCGGGCAACACGTAATCGATACGTTAATTTGTTAGTAATGGAGAGATGTATGGCAAAAGGGATCAAAGCTCGAGTGATTGAACAGTTTACCCGTAATGCCAAGGGGTATATTAAAGATAGCGGATTCTCCGGCGGGAAAGACCTGGAGGCGGCGGTTGAATTTTTAAAGCCGAACACAGATGACCTGTTACTCGATGTCGCCACCGGAGGCGGGCATACAGCTCTATTCTTTTCGCCGCTGGTGCGCAGTGTGGTTGCGTCAGACTTGACCATGCAGATGCTGAAAAAGGCTCAGGAGTATATCGGCGACGAGACTGACGCGGATAACATCGTCTTCCGGGTTGCCGATGCCGAAGATCTGCCGTTCCCTTCCGGCTCATTCACTATAATCACTTGTCGCATTGCACCGCACCACTTTCCGGATGTGCCGAAAGCGTTGCGTGAGTTTTATCGGGTGTTGCGCCGCAAGGCCAGTCGGATCGCAGTGATCGACACCTTGCTGCCGGAAGATCCGGAGATTTCGGCTTTTTATCAGAAGATGGAAGCGATGCGCGATCCGACCCATGTGCAAGCTTATACTCGCCAACAATGGACGCAGATGGTTGAGGATGCCGGTTTCGTGGTTCAGAAGACAGCGGTATTCCCCAAAACCCACGATTTTCAGAGTTGGGCTCGCCGGGCCGGGCTGGATGACGACGGTGTAAGCCGTTTGAATGAATGTTTTGTCAACGCGCCGGAGCATATTCAGGATTATTTCAAGATTGAGATTTTTGCCGGTGATGTTGAGAGCTACACCGACGAAAAACTACTGGTGTATGCGACCCGACCTGAAAGCTGATTCCGAAATTAACAGTTACGTATTTTAACAAAGGGACAGGTTTTAGCCTGTCCCTTTGTTGCAGCTAAATCAGACAAAAGTTAAAGGATGGAGTGTAGTTGTGACTAACAACGATATTTTACGACGTATCCGTTATATCTTCGATTTCAACGATGCGAAAATGATTACTCTGTTCGGCCTGGCCGATCATCAGGTCACGCGTGAAGTGGTCAGCGACTGGCTGAAAAGAGAGGAAGATCCTGCGTATCAGGAGTGTAACGACAGACAGTTAGCGATTTTCCTGAATGGCTTGATCAATGATAAACGTGGGAAAAAAGATGGATCACAACCGGAGCCGGAGAACCGCATAAATAACAACATTATTTTTCGGAAACTTAAAATTGCGCTGAATATGAAGGATGAAAATATCCTGGAGATTATGGATCTGGCGCAATTTCGTTTGAGTAAACACGAACTGAGTGCTTTTTTTCGTAGGCCGGGCCATAAACATTACCGGCAGTGTAAAGACCAGATCCTGCGTAATTTTCTGAAAGGCTTGCAGTTGAAGTTTCGCGTTGACAGTTCAGAGCCTGAGCTTGACGATTGATAGCTTGGTTGGTGCAGGTTGTCTACGGGCATGGCCAGAGGACTTAAGACTTTAAAGCAAAGGGGATCGGCTGTAGCCGATCCCCTTCTTGTTATTCAACTACACTGGTCGCTTGAATCGTGATCGCTTCGAGCGGAACATCTTGATGCATGTTGTGGTTGCCGGTTTTGACCTCACGGATAGCATCAACGACGTCCATCCCTTCAACGACCTTGCCAAACACAGCATAGCCGTAGCCCTGCGGTGTCGGCGCCTGATGGTTCAGGAAGTTGTTATCGACAGTATTGAAGAAAAACTGCGCCGTAGCGCTGTCAACAATCTGCGTACGGGCCATGGCGACGGTACCGCGGTCATTACTCAGACCGTTGTCGGCTTCGTTTTTGATCGGTTCTTTGGTCTTTTTCGGGCTCAGGTCACTGTTCATGCCGCCACCTTGGACCATGAAATCTTTAATGACCCGGTGAAAGATGGTGTCGGTGTAGAAACCGTCGTTAACGTATCCGAGGAAGTTTTCAGTGCTGATCGGTGCTTTTTCGGCGTCGAGTTCAATGACGATGTCGCCAGCGGATGTTTCAATCCGGACTTTCGGATTTGTGGTGCTCATGCAGGACTCCTTAAGTGTAGTTGGTATTATGTCTGAATTTGCGGCGCAATAATGGCACAGCAATCCAGCGGATGCAACTGTCCAGGTTTACTTTTCTTTTAATGCTGTATTCACCTTGATTTCACCGTGCAGAGTCTTGTGTACCGGACATCTGTCAGCAATCTCAAGTAAGCGCTCACGTTGTTCAGTATCAAGCTCGCCAATCAATTCCAGTTCCCGTTCGATATGATCGATCTTGCCGTTAGTGGTTTCGCAATCGGCACAATCCTTGGCGTGTATTTTGCTGTGCGACAGCCGCACGACTGCATCTTCCAGCGGCCACTTCTTGCGCCGGGCATACATCTGCACGGTCATGCTGGTGCAGGCGCCGAGTCCAGCCAGCAGGTACTCGTAGGGCGAGGGGCCGCGTTCGGTACCACCGTAACTTTTCGGCTCATCGGCGATCATGGCGTGGCCGTTGGCAAACAGTTCAGTAAAGAAACCGCTGCTGCCGGTCCGGGCGGTCACCCGATTATCCAGTTCAATATGGTTGGTCTGAGCTGTCGCCGGTCGGTCGAGATAACGACGGCTCCAGGCGGCGATCAACGTGCCGGTGTATAGGGCATCATCTTTTCGGCTGAGCAGATGATCG
>CBDUUF010000144.1:0-4948 GCA_965370375.1 uncultured Desulfuromonadaceae bacterium | reverse complement strand
GCCTGCAGATTCAGCCGCCTTTATACTCAATGCTTCCAGATCATTTTTATAATCGATACCGACTGCTGCTAACAAATCAAAAGCATTGCCACGTTGGCCCGATCCCAGGTTGCCAACAATGACGCGCTTGCCCTTTAGATCGGCAACACTTTTAATGCCACTATCTACTGCAGCCACTAGAGTGACCGACTCAGGATGGATTGAAAAGACCGCCCGCAGTTTCCGCTGTGGCCTGTCGGCCCAATCAGCTGTGCCGTTGAAGGCCTGATACTGACGATCAGACTGGACTATGCCAAATTCGAGGTCTCCGACCATGATGGCGTTTACATTGAACACCGAACCACCGGTCGACTCAACCGTAGCCCGCAGCTTGTATTCCTTGTGCTTCTTGTTGACTATCTTGGCGATCGCGCTGCCGGTCGGGTAGTACACACCGGTTACTCCACCGGTGCCGATCGTCACATATTGCGTCGCAAGCGCATCCGCTATACCGACACAAACAAAGACTGCTGCCATCAGAACTGCTGCAAACATCTTCATAACAAGCTCCTTTTGTCTAGACGACAGGTCCTTGGCCAACTGAAGCCCAACTATAACAAATATTTACCGGTTGACAATAAACAAAGCCCCGGTCAATACAGACCGGAGCTTTGTTTATTGTTATGTAAGTTGCGAATACTATTCGCGAACGAAGGTATCTATATCGGTTTCGTGTACCATCCCCATCATTCGTGCATACTCTGATTCGATAAGCACGTAATGGTTGTGGGTCGATTTGGCGTTGGATTCAAAAACCGCTTTTACATCCGGATTGTCCATTTTTTCAGCCATGGCACGCAGATGCTTTTCGAGCAGTTGTTCTTTTTCCATCGCTAGTTCCATCGCCTTACGTTCGGTCAGGTTCGGCAGAGCCAGTTTTTCCAGTTCGTTGAGCCACTCCGAATCTGAGTCAAGAGCCATGAATTCATCGAAAGATCCGATATCGTCGCCATCATAGATCTGAAAGAATGACTCGGCATGCTCACGCTCTTCACGGGCTAGTAGCTCGAAGGTCTTGCGAGCAGCTTCGTTTTTCATGCGGGCGGCGCAGCTGATATAAAAATCCATTGCGCTTTTTTCAGTCAGTATGGAACGCTTGATTGCATCAGTAATATTTGAGCTCATTTGGCTACTTTCTCCTTGTTAATATAAAGTTAGAAGTGATTAGGTAAAGTCTGTCTATTGTAGCGAAAAACCTTATTTTGTCAACAATTTGAAGTGACAATTCAGACCTCGATTCAGAAATAAAGCAGGTCTACTTCTTTATTACTCGACGCCACTATATAATAATTGACTATTTTTGTCATCTTTTGACCTGTGTCATGTTATTAAATTTGCAAGGGCGCTAATCTGTACACATAAATGACGAACCGAAAGGGTCTATAATATGAATTTACCAGCAGAAATTGGCGAGCAGGCGATCAACACGGTGATGGAACAACACCCGAAGATCGGAGAAATTTTAGAGAAATACGAGATCGGCTGTGTCGGTTGTGGCGTCGGAATCTGCCTGGTCAAAGATGTCGTCTCGATCCACGCCCTCGGTGACGAAATTGAGGCAAAGATCGAACAGGAAATACTTGAATATTTAGCTGCTGGTAGCGTCTGAAGGAGACAGAGCGATGAAAACCGATATTACCCAAGTGATGGTTGACGAGCATAAGCTGATTTTACGCATGATAACACTGGTCGAAAAGAATACCGTATTAATGGAACAAGGGGAATTTCGTAACTGGCAGTTCTATCTCGATGCGGTCGACTTCATTCGCAATTTCGCTGATCGCTTCCATCATGCTAAAGAAGAAGATGTGCTGTTCAAGGCGCTGGTTGCCAACGGCATGCCGGAAAAACAGTCGCCGATCGAAGCGATGCTGATGGAACATGATCAGGGGCGCGCCTTTGTCCGTAATGTGGATGAGGCGGCGCAGAAAGCGCTTGATGGTGAGTCAGGGCAGATTCCGGTGATTGCCGAAAATGCCAAGGGGTACGCTGAGCTGCTGCGTGGTCATATCGATAAGGAGGATACGATTCTTTATCCTCTGGCCGAACGGGTGTTGCCGGAAGAAGGGCGCAATACGATTGTCGCCGCCTACAATGAAGCGGTGATACGGATGCCGGAGCTGGATGCTAAATATCGGGCATTGGTCGAAAAGTATGAACGGCAGTTGGCGACCTGAATAGTTTAACGGCGTAAAGGGGTGGTTTCTTGTCATTTCGAACATACGCCTCCGCCAAGGCTACGGCGCACAAGGAGAGAAATCTTGGTCGAGGGGGTTAAGAATGTCGCTGTAACCGAGCAGGAGCAAGATCTCTCCCGGCTTGTGCGCCATAGCTGTAAGCGAAGGTTCATGGTCGAGATGACATGTATTTAAGCCTACGTTTATGGTGCTAATAAAAAAACGGGACAGACCTTGGCGTCTGCCCCGTTTTTATATGTGAAAACTTACCATACTTACCCAGCCAATGCGGCCGGTGGGACAAAGGACCTGGTTGCGAGATCTTCGTCAATGCGCAACAGGCCGGCGCCGTCATCACCGATTCGCTGCAGTTTTTTCACCAGCAGACCAAAATTGGCCTCTTCTTCGACCTGCTCGGTAACGAACCATTGCAGGAAAATTTCACTGGCGTGATCACCTTCTGCCTTGGCCAGGGCCATCAGCTTGCCGATTCGATCGGAGACAAACTTCTCATGCTCCAGACTATATTCGAAAGCGTCGAGCGCTGACGTGAAATCATTCTTTGGTTCGTCGATCGGCTGCAGGTTGGTGCGGCCTCCGGTTTCACAGATGAAATCAAAAAACATCTGACCATGCGACAGCTCTTCCTTGGCTTGAATGCGCATCCAGTTGGCAAAGCCGGGCAGATCATCATCTTCAAAGTAACCGGCGATCGCCATATAAAGGTAGCCGGAAAAGAATTCGTATTTCATTTGCTCATTGAGCGCTGCTTCAAGCTTTGGTGTCAGCATGTATCATCTCCTTGTTGTAAGCACCGGGTCGGTACTTCTGAAATTGAATGTGTGTGTTGCTATCTGTATATCACATACAACCATGTTCTCAAGTCAGCCCAGATTAATAATGACGGTTTATCCGTAGATTCAGCTGTGGTAGTCTGACGCCCAGCCGAAAACTTTAAATTGATATTGGTTTTATCGGCACGAAAGGGAAGATCGATGCATGTCAAAACCGCCGACTATATGACCAGCGCTACCAAGCCGTCGAACTATCCGGAGGAGACTGTTCCGGAAATCGCTTTCGCCGGACGGAGTAATGTCGGCAAGAGCTCAATGATCAACAAGCTACTCAACCGCAAGAGCCTGGTCCGTACCTCTTCAACGCCAGGGCGGACGCAGATGCTCAACTTTTTTAATATCAACGCAGAGTTTCTGCTGGTCGATCTGCCCGGTTATGGTTTTGCCAAGGTGCCGATGGCGGTGAAAAAGGCTTGGGGGCCGATGATCCGGACCTATCTGCAGGAGCGGAAGTCTCTGGCGGCGGTGGTGATGTTGTATGATATCCGGCGCACCCCACGAGCTGAGGATCTGCAACTACTTGATTGGCTCGAGGAATTCGGTGTGCCGACCATCCCGGTGATAACCAAGATTGATAAGGTGAATCGGAGTCAGCGCAAGAAACATGTGCAGGCGATAGCTGAAGCGACCGGTCTCGACCCTGAGGCGTTTACACTCTTTTCGGCGTTGTCGCGTGAGGGGTACGAGGATATTTGGGAATCGATCGAAATTGCTCTCGAAAATATGTCCGATAACGGCCCCGGCCCGGAAGAGCCAGTGTCTGATTGACAGCGTCTGACCCCTCTGTTACAAAGATACATTACAAAATATGCTTTCAGGTGCTCGCCACGGTTTTTACTTCGGCGAGAGAATAGGGAAGAGGGTGTAAGTCCCTCGCTGCCCCGCAACTGTAAGTGGTGATGAAAACCGGCAGTCCACTGTTTCGTGCAAACGCAATGGGAAGGGTCGGTGAGTAAAGTGAGCCACAAGCCAGGAGACCTGCCGGAAAGCAACAGAACGAACCTTCGCGGGAAGGGTTTGGTTGCGGCAACTGCCCGAAAACCGACCTCTACCGTGAGGCCGGTTTTTTTAGTTTTGCCGTAACGCTTCGGAACATCAGTGAGAGCCTGTGGGCTACAGCCATTGCTTGCGTCCAACGTTGTCACTTAGCTTCCCGCCAGCAACAGCTGTAGCCCACATGCTGTGTTGGTTAGTAAGACAATTGAATGTTAGAACGGTAATAAGTTTAGTTCGTTTCACGCAAAATACGCCAGCGTGTATATAGTCAAGGTATCAAGTTTGTCATCTCGACCGACGGGAGAGATCTATTTTCGTTGTTCTATGCAGTAAACTACTGGATTTCTCCCTCTGGTCGAAATGACAAGAACGAGACAAAGTTCTATTGAGGAGTTACATGGCATGAAAAAAGGTCTACTGCACATCTATACCGGTGACGGTAAGGGGAAGACGACAGCGGCAACCGGGTTGGCGATCCGGGCGCTCGGTCGGGGGCAGCGAGTGCTGTTTGCGCATTTTTTAAAACCGGCTGAACCGAAAAGCGGCGAAGACCTGTTGTTTGCCCAACTCGACAATATTCGCCTGTTGACCGCCGGGGTCGGAGTGGTCGCATCTAAGGCGACCCGGCAAGAGGTGGTTGATAGTGTGGCCACGACCTTTGCCGAGATCTGCCGACTGGTTGAAAGTGAAGAGTTTGATCTGCTGGTTCTCGACGAAATGAACCTGGTGCTGCATAAAGGTTATCTGCCGCTGGCCGAGATGGCGCGTTTTATTGAAACCATGCCGACCGGACTCAATCTAGTGTTAACCGGACGCAACGCACCGGAAGAAATGCGACAACTGGCTGATCTGGTGACGGTAATGCAGAAAGAGAAGCACCCG
>CBDUUF010000143.1:0-4960 GCA_965370375.1 uncultured Desulfuromonadaceae bacterium | reverse complement strand
TTGGTCGAAAAGGAGCTGAAATATGGGCCAAACAGCCAGATTTGCAGCCGGATCATGGATAGTCCGACAGCTTCCTAGAGGACTATTTTTTCGCGTCGCGCTGCATGGCGGCGATCCGCAACCGCAGGGCATTGAGTTTGATGAAGCCTTCGGCGTCGGCCTGGTTATAGACTTCATCAGCCTCGAAGGTGGCGAAGTCGACGTTGAACAGGCTGTCGGTGGCCGAGTCGCGGCCGACGACGCGGCAGTGACCCTTGTATAGTTTGATCCGCGCCTTGCCGTTGACGGTCTGCTGGGTCTGGTCAATCAGCGTCTGCAGGGCGATCCGCTCTGGCGCGAACCAGAAGCCGTTGTAGACCATGGTCGCGTAGCGCGATATCAATGAGTCACGCAGGTGCATGACCTCGCGGTCCATGGTGATCGATTCGACGCCGCGGTGGGCCTCTTCGAGGATGGTGCCGCCCGGGGTCTCGTAGACGCCGCGGCTCTTCATGCCGACGAAGCGGTTCTCCATCAGGTCGACCCGGCCGATGCCGTGCTTGCCGCCGAACTCATTCAATTTGGCCAGCAGGTTGGCCGGGGAAAGACGCTCACCGTCGATGGCGACAGCATCACCTTTTTCAAATTCGATCTCGACGTATTCCGGTTGATCCGGGGCACTCTCGGGACTGACACTCATCACGTACATCTCTTCCGGCGCTTCGGTCCAGGGATTTTCGAGGACGTCACCTTCAAATGAGATGTGCAGCAGGTTGCGATCACTGCTCCAGGGGAACTTCTTACTGGTCGGCACCGGGATGCTGTGTTTTTTGGCATAGGCTTCGAGCGCGGTGCGGCTGTTCAGATCCCACTCACGCCACGGCGCAATGACTTTGACCGAGGGATCAAAATGGTAGTAGGCGATTTCAAAACGGACCTGGTCGTTCCCTTTGCCAGTGGCACCGTGCGATACCGCATCGGCCCCTTCGCTGGCGGCGATTTCCATCTGTGCCTTGGAGATCAACGGCCGGGCGATCGAGGTGCCGAGGAAATAACGCCCTTCATAAATAGCGTTGGCGCGGAACATCGGAAAGACGAAATCGCGGGCAAACTCCTCTTTGAGGTCGAGGATATGACAGGCGCTGGCGCCGGTGTTTTTCGCTTTCTCGGGTATGCCGTCGAGCTCTTCACCTTGGCCCAGGTCAGCCGAGAAGGCAACAACTTCGCAGCCATATTCTTCAATCAGCCACTTGAGAATGATCGAGGTATCAAGCCCGCCGGAATAGGCGAGGACAGCTTTTTTAACGGTACCTTGTTTCGACATGTGCAACTCCTTGAAAATTAAAATAACGTCGGCGGTTTTGAATCAGTCAACCGTCACTTATATTGTTTGTTTAATCTGTCTGTCATCCTCGAATGATTCTATCGGGGATCCACGTTTGAAAGTCTGGATTCCCGATTACACCCTCGCGAATGACAACTTTTTCTATTTTGCTAATTGATACCCCGCTGCTTGCGGCGGGGTAGTTCATTTGACACTATCTACGCCAGGCTTTAGCCCATCAGCGTTACCATGATCGCCTTCTGGACGTGCAGCCGGTTTTCGGCTTCGTCAAATACCACCGACTGTGCTCCCTCGATCACCTTGTCACTGATCTCTTCGCCACGGTGGGCCGGCAGGCAGTGCAGAACGATCGCTTCCGGGTTGGCGGTGGCTAGTACATTGCTGTTGAGCTGGTAGCCGGCAAAGGCTTTGACCCGCTTTTCGGCTTCCTCTTCCTGACCCATACTGGCCCAGACATCGGTTGACAGTATATCAGCACCTTTGGCGGCGACCAGCGGATCATTGCTGTAACGAATCGTAGCTCCCAATTTTTCAGCCCGGTCGATTACGGATTGGTTTGGCTCGTACCCTTTCGGGGTGGCGACTTGCAGTTCAAAGCCAAAGACAGCGGCGGCGTTGATCCAGCTGTTGGCCATATTATTGCCGTCGCCGATCCAGGCGAAGGTCAGCCCTTCGTAGCGCCCTTTGTGCTCGATAACGGTAAAGATGTCAGCCATCAGTTGGCAGGGGTGGTAGAGGTCAGTCAATCCGTTGATGACCGGCGCTTCTGACCACTCGGCCAACTCAGTAATTGCATCTTGTGAGTAGGTGCGGATCATGATGCCGTCGCAATAGCGTCCCATAACCCGACCACTATCCTTGATCGGTTCACCGCGCCCCATCTGGGTGGTGCCGGAATGCAGGAACAAGGCATGACCGCCGAGTTGAAACATGCCGACTTCAAACGATACCCGGGTGCGGGTAGAACTCTTTTCGAAGATCATCGCCAGAGTTTTGCCCTTGAGCAGTTCATGCGGCTCGCCATTTTTCTGCTTCGCCTTCAGCTCCCGGGTCAAGTTGAACATCTGGTCAAGTTCGGTTTTGCTCCAGTCGGTCAGAGCCAGAAAGTCTTTTTTCATATGGATTCTCCAGACGGCTTTCAGACCGTTTTTAATATCTCATCGAGGATCGTTACCGCTTCGTCAATTTCATGTTCAGTGACGACCAGCGGCGGGACAAAACGCAGGACTTTACCCTGTGTCACATTCAGAAGTAAGCCTTTTTCCAGCCCCTGCAAGACGATGTCGGCACCCGGAATATCTAGCGTCATGCCGACCATCAGACCGAGTCCGCGGACCTCATTAATGAACGGGTAACGGAGTTTGAGTTCGTTCAGTTTCTCAACCAGATAAGCACCCATCCGGTTGGCTTGTTTGAGGAACTGGTCATCGAGCATGGTCTTGACGGTGGCGATCGCAGCACTACTGGTCAGCGGATTGCCACCGAAGGTAGAACCGTGGGTGCCGGGGGAGAACGACTTGGCTATCTCTTTGCGTGTGAGCATAGTGCCGATCGGCGCACCACCGGCCAGCGCCTTGGCCAAGGTCATGATGTCCGGAGCAATGCCGAAGTGTTCATGGGCAAATAGTTTGCCGGTTCGACCGAGTCCGGTTTGAACTTCATCAAAGATCAACAGGATCTGATGCTCGTCACAAAGCTGGCGAACTTGTGGAAAGTAGTTTTCGCCGGCGATGCGGACCCCGCCCTCGCCCTGAACTGGCTCGAGCATGATGGCGCAGGTCTGCGGCGTGATCGCTTGGCGCAGTGCGTCGATATCGTCAAACGGCACGTGCTTGAAGCCATGCAGCAACGGATCGAAAAAGCGCTGTACCGCCTCCTGCCCGGTCGCCGAGACAGTCGCCATGGTTCGGCCATGGAATGAGTCGGTAGCGGTGATGATCTCGTAGCGCTCACCGTCGAAGGTTTCACGGCTGTATTTTCGCGCCAGCTTGATCGCCGCTTCATTCGCTTCGGCGCCGCTGTTGCAGAAAAAGGCCTGGTCGGCAAAGCAGTTGTCGCAGAGCAGTTCCGCCAGCTCGATCTGTTGCGGGATATGATAGTAGTTGGAGCAGTGGATCAGGGTTTCGGCTTGGTCCTGCAACGCCTTGACCACGGCCGGGTGACAATGGCCGAGGTTGTTAACCGCTACGCCGGCGAGGAAATCGAGATAGCGTTTGCCATCGGCGTCCCATAGTTCGCACCCCTGTCCACGCACCGGGACGATCGGGTAGCGGCCGTAGGTCTTCATGATCACCCGGTCGGCCCGGTCGATCCATTGTTGTGTTTTACTCATCACTAAACCTCCCGATTTCGGTGCCGATCCCCTCATCAGTGAAGATTTCGAGCAGGCAAGCATGCTCCATTCTGCCATCGACAATATGGGTTTTGGTGACACCGGCCCTGATGGCATCGACGCAGCAGGTCGCTTTCGGAATCATGCCGCCGGAGAGGGTGCCATCGGCAATCAAGTCGGCGACCCGGTCATGGTCGATGGTCGAAATCAGTTCACCATTTTTGTCACGCACGCCCTCAATATCAGTCAATAGGATCAGTTTCTCCGCCTGCAGCGCACCGGCTATTTTACCGGCAACCAGATCGGCGTTGATGTTGTAGGTCTCTCCCTCACGGCCGATGCCGACCGGGGCGATGATCGGGATGAAACCATTATCCTCCAGTGCGCCGATGATCTCGGGCGCAATCGCTTCGACTTCACCGACCATGCCGATGTCGATGATCTCCGGCGTCAGGCTGTCGGGGTTAGTCGTGCTCATAGCCATTTTCCGGGCGGTAATCAGGTTGCCATCTTTACCGGAGAGGCCGACCGCCTTGCCGCCATGTCGGTTGATGTTGCCGACAATCTCTTTGTTGACGCGGCCGACCAGGACCATTTCAACTACATTCATGGTCGCGGAATCGGTGACCCGCATCCCCTGAACAAAATTACTCTTGAGTCCCATCTGATCCATGACCTGACCGATCTGCGGGCCGCCGCCATGCACAACAACCGGGTTCAGGCCGATGTACTTGAGCAGGACGATATCCCGGGCAAACGATTCCTTCAACCGTTCTTCGACCATGGCGTTGCCGCCGTATTTGATGACAATTGTTTTGCCGTAGAACTCTTTGATCCAGGGGAGCGCTTCAAGTAAAACATTGGCTTTTTCGATGATCTTTTCCATGTTGTCAAACCCCATATGTCGAATTCGGACAAGCCGATTCTATGTCAAATCATTAAAGAATATAGCGTGACAGGTCTTCGTCGTCGGCTATACCGTCGAGTCGCTCACGGACAAATGCAGCATTGATGGCGATCTTTTTGTTCGGTAGTTCCGGCGCGTCGAACGAGATCTCCTCAAGCAGTTTTTCCATGATGGTATGCAACCGCCTGGCACCGATGTTCTCGGTCTGTTCGTTTACCCGGGTGGCGATACGTGCCAGCTCATGAATTGCGTCGTCGCTGAATTCGAGCTGCAGACCTTCAGTTTTGAGCAATGCCTGGTATTGCAGCAGCAGGGCGTTTTTCGGTTCGCTCAGGATGCGGACGAATTCTTCTTCACCCAGGCTGTGGAGTTCGACCCGGATCGGAAAGCGTCCCTG
>CBDUUF010000142.1:0-5047 GCA_965370375.1 uncultured Desulfuromonadaceae bacterium | reverse complement strand
ATGCGTGCCATTTTGCTTCTTCCTCCAGTTGTATTGAACCACGAAGGACACGAAGTTAAAACCAAAATAATATGGTTAACCCTTCACTGAATTGATGAAAGGGCTCCGTGTTTTCAGCGTGTTTCGTAGTTGTATGTTTGTTGAATATAAATTCTACAGAGCTCTATTCGTGAGCTTCGTGTCCTTCGTGGTGAGAAAGCTTATTCCAGTCCGAGAACCTGCTGCATATCATACAAGCCTGGATCCTTATCGCCGATCCAGGCGGCGGCACGCAGGGCGCCACGGGCAAACATGTCGCGGCTCATGGCGCGGTGGGTCAGTTCGATCCGTTCACCCATGCCGATAAAGTAGACGGTGTGCTCGCCGACGATATCACCACCGCGTACGGTCTGCATGCCGATCTCATCCAGACTCCGCTCACCGCACATCCCTTCACGATGGAAGTTGGCGACTTTATTATAGTTGCGGCCGGTCGCGTCGGCGACGATCTCGCCCATGCGCACGGCAGTGCCGGACGGCGAATCCTTCTTTTTATTGTGGTGCAGCTCAACGATCTCGATATCGAAGCCTTCGCCGAGAGTCGCCGCCATCTCCTTGAGGATCTTGAAACAGACGTTGACGCCGACGCTCATGTTCGGTGCGAAGACCAGCGGTACCTTATTGGTGTAGCTATTGAGTTTGGCGCGCTGCTCCGGGGTGAAACCGGTTGAACCGACTACCAGTTTCTTGCCGAGTCGGGCGCAGACTTCGATGTTGGCCAGGGTAACTTCGGGAAAGGTGAAGTCGATCAGCACCTCGGCCTCGGCTAGCGCCTGCTCAAGCGAGTCGCTGATAGCGACGCCGAGGTTGCCGCAACCGGCAACGTAGCCGGCGTCTTCACCGATGCGCGGGTGTCCAGCCATTTCGACCGCACCGGCGACCTCAAGGTTGTCCGATTCGGTGATCAGGGTAATTATCCGGCCGCCCATTCTTCCAGCAGCACCAGTAACAGCGACTCTAGTCATTTAACACCTCAATATTTACCACGAAGATCACGAAGGGCACGAAGTAAAACCAAGAGGCTGTGTATGGCTTCCCTCCTCTATGTCTGAGGTGTCTTCGAGCTCTCTGTCTGTTTCGTGGTTGAGTCTGTATGGTTGAACACGATTATTTTCTTCGTGAGCTTCGTGTTCTTCGTGGTTGAAAAAAATATACTTTTATAAATAAACCTTTAAATCAGGTTGTACTCTAGCATCACGCTCTTCAATCGGGTCGTTGTTTCCGGGCGCATGGCGACCAGCGGCAGGCGTACATCAGCGCTAATCTTACCCATCAGTGATAGGGCGGTCTTGACCGGAACCGGGTTGCTCTCGATGAACATAGTGTTGTGGAACTTGAGCAGGTTCAGATGCATCTCTTTGGCTGTGGCCCAGTCGCCGTTGTTGATAGCGGTGACCATTGCTTTGACCTGTTTCGGTACGGCGTTGGCTGAAACCGAGATGATCCCTTTGGCGCCAATCGCCATCAGTGGCAGGGTCAGAAAGTCGTCGCCGGAGAGGATGTCGATCTTGTCTCCGGCAGCGGCCAGGATCTCGCCCGACTGAGTGACATTGCCCGAGGCTTCCTTGATCGCAACAATGTTGGAAAATTCAGCCAGACGGATGGTGGTGCCAGCTTCCATATTCATGCCGGTGCGACTCGGCACATTGTACAGCACCTGCGGGATGGCAACCGCTTCGGCCAGAGCTTTGTAGTGCTGGTAGAGTCCTTCTTGCGACGGCTTGTTGTAATAGGGGGAGACCAACAATACACCGTCGGCGCCCATCTCTTTGGCGTGTTTGGACAGGGAGATCGCTTCGGCGGTCGAATTCGATCCGGTGCCGGCGATGACCGGAACGCGACCCGCGACCTGCTCGATACAGACCTTGATGACGCGTTCGTGCTCATCGTGATTGAGGGTTGCTGATTCACCAGTGGTACCGCACGGAACGATGACATCGGTACCATTTTCGATCTGGAATTCGATCAGCTGGCGGTAACTCTCCTCATCGAAAGACCCATCAGCTTTGAACGGGGTAACGATGGCAACCATGGATCCACTGAACATGATTCTCTCCTGTATGCTTGGTTCGGGAAAGCGGTCGAACCACCCTTGGGCAGATCGACCTGAAAAAACTGTAACTCAAGGCAGCACTGATGCTGCATAAAAAAGATTTCGTAACATAAGCGTTGCCGAAAGTCAAAGCCTTCAGAATATGGTTTTCGGCGTCGCTATAACCGGCTCGGATAAGGCACTCTCGATGACCTGATCGTCAACCTTGATTACATTGCGTAGCGCGTAGCGGTACGCGCGATTATTTTCGAGACCGAAGTCATTATACAGCTCGTCAGTGATCGGCTTGCTATTGAGCGGGCGCGGGCCGAATGGCGCATCATCGATAGCGCGATAGAGATTAACGCCGAGCAGCTGACCTTGCTGCGGTGGGCTTGTTTCGGCAGTCCATTTTATACGCAGACTGCGGTCAAGTACGACGGCCTGCGGTTGGTTCGGAATCAGCGGAGCGGGCAGCATGACCCGGTGGGTCAGAATCTCTGAGCCAGCTTCACCTGCTGTATTTATCGCAACGATCCGGTAACGGTAGCCTTGATTGAGTGGCAGATCGGGGTCGCGCAGGAAGAGTCGATCCTTAATCCTGATCGCCGGTGTCGGCCGGTCAAGGTAAATATGGATCTGTCCGGTGCCCGGATCACGACATTCTTCACAGTAGTCGCCGGGCAGGTAGGTAAGGCGCACGACGAGAAACTGGTCCAGGTTATCCAATGTGGTGCCGTCCTGGTTGACGGTCGGAATCGACCAGCTGAGCAGGGCATCACTCCCCTGTTGCTGAAGAGTCGGGCTGCCGGGAGCAGATGGTAGCGGTTTGCCTTTTTGTACCAGGGGACCTTTGACACCGCAACCGGAGAGTGCCAACAGCAGGATCAATAGCAGTGTTGTTCTGACTGTCATTGTTTACCTGTTAAAATTTTTGCGGCCTGCTCGCTGCGGGCCCGGGTTATCTCGCGCTCTACCGCTTCGCGGGCGGTGCCGCCGGTAGCACGTCGGGCATTGACCGAGGCGTCGAGGGTGACATAGTCGTAGATATCATCTTCGATCAATTCAGAGAAGCTGCGAAATTCAGCCAGGCTCAGCTCCGGGATATCTTTGTTATTTTCAATACAGTAGCGCACGGTTTTGCCGACGACTTCATGTGCCTGCCGAAATGGCAGCCCCTTGCGGACGCAATAGTCGGCGACATCGGTGGCGGTTGAAAAGCCACGTGCCGCAGCGGTACGCATGGTTTCGGCATTGACCTGCATCTCGGCGATCATATCGGCAAAGATTTTCAGTGAGCCTTTGACCGTGTCGATAGTGTCGAACAGCGGCTCTTTGTCTTCCTGCATGTCTTTATTGTAGGCGAGCGGCAACGCCTTCATCAGGGTCAGCAGAGAAATCAGGTTGCCGTAGACCCGGCCGGTCTTGCCGCGGACCAGCTCCGGCACATCCGGGTTTTTCTTCTGCGGCATGATCGAGCTGCCGGTGCAAAAGGCGTCCGTCAGTTCGATAAAATTAAAATCGGCGCTCGACCAGATGACCAGTTCTTCGGAGAGCCGCGACAGATGCATCATCAGGATGCTGGCGGCGCTACAGAATTCGAGGGCGAAATCACGATCGGAGACGGAATCGAGAGAGTTGCGGGTCACCCCGTCGAAACCGAGTTGTTCGGCAACGAATTCGCGGTCGATATCGAAGGTGGTGCCGGCCAGAGCGCCGGCGCCGAGCGGCAACTGGTTGAGCCGCTTGAGGACATCATGCATCCGGCCACTGTCGCGCTTGATCATCTCGAAGTAGGCGAGCATATGATGGCTGAACAGCACCGGCTGCGCTGTCTGCAGATGGGTGTAGCCCGGCATAATAACCGAGAGATTGGCCTCGGCCTGATTCAGCAGGGATTCCTGCAGGGCGTCGAGGTAAGCGATGATGGCCTTGATCTCATCCCGCAGGTAGAGACGAATATCAAGGGCGACCTGATCGTTGCGCGAGCGGGCGGTGTGTAGTTTGCCGCCGACCGGGCCGATGCGCTCAATCAGACTCGACTCAATATTCATATGAATATCTTCGAGGGCGACCGAGAATTCAAAGTTGCCGGCTTCAATATCCTTGAGGATTGCCTGCAGGCCGCTGATGATCGTTTCGGCATCATTGTCGGTGATGACTTGTTGCCTGGCCAACATCTTCGCGTGAGCGATGGAGCCTTCGATATCGTAGCGATACATTCGCTGATCGAAGTTGATTGACGCAGTAAATTCCTCGACGAATTTGTCGGTCGGCTGGGAGAATCTCCCGCCCCACAGTTTGTCTTTGCTCATGATTTCCCTCGGTTTATTTCAAAAATCATCTAACCACGAAGCACACGAAGAGCACGAAGAAAAAGTTAAATACTTCAGCCTGATATCAGCAGATTGAGGCTTGGCTTTTACTATCTGTTTTCTTAGATGTTTTTGCCTGCTTCGTGTCCTTCGCTGGTCCGCTATAGCTTCAGCGACAGCGGGTGATCTTCGTGGTAAAACAGCTTCTGCTTTCATGTTATGGGCTGTTTCGTTCGAATCCTGGCAGTTCTTCTTCCGGGTTATAGATCCGCTGTTTCTCCCGACGTTCCAGACCCGGAAACACTTGGCCAAGAATATGGCGTGTTCCCGGCGGCAAGTTGTAGTCAGTCAGTCGCGCCCGGTCCACCCACTCTGCCTCGGTACATTCGTGGCCGTTCGGCTGCAGATCGAAGGTCAGCGGGTGGACTCGGTAGTAAAGAATAACAAAATGGTCATTCTGCACGCCGACGCCGAGATGTTCGTAGACATCGATCAATCCTTCGACCTGAATCTGGATGCCGACTTCTTCTTTTACCTCGCGATGCAAGGCCGCAAGAATCGCTTCACCGTGGTCAATCTTGCCGCCCGGCATCACCCAGTCGCCGCAGAACGGTTCGATGCAGCGTCGGGTCAGCAGGACTCTCTCCTGATCATCAATGAC
>CBDUUF010000141.1:0-5050 GCA_965370375.1 uncultured Desulfuromonadaceae bacterium | reverse complement strand
GTAGCTGTGCTCCCGGTGTGAGACCTTACAAAGAGGCCAACCACTCCGACAAAGCCAACCGGTTTTTCTGGGGTGGTCCTAATAACGAAAGCGGTATTAAGGTTTCCACCTGTTTCGGAGTCCAGATTGACCGTCAAACCACTTGGCCCTGTTGTCTCAAATGTATCAACACCAGGAACAATTCCCAGGGAAACCCGCACCCCCATTTCGGGTTTGGCGAATACTGGCTGACAGCTAAAAGAAACAACGATTAAGGCTATTATTGCTGCAACAGGATACTTGCGCATGATTTGTAACCTCCAGAAAAGATAAGAATGGAAACATTTCTTGTAAATACTAGCACTTACCTTGAATAAGACAACAATTAAGCAAAAGAATTTGCCATATTTTTTTGATCATTTAAAAGAAAATACCGCTTTTGGTAAACAGTTAATCTCCCAATATCTTGTGGTGCAACATATGAAGTAACGCATCATGTGCTGAAAAGGGCGATATCATTTTGTGAGTTGCCTTGAAATAAGGCAGTAGTTTTCTTTCTTTTAATTCAAGCATGATAAAAGATGTTTAAAAAAGACTTGCATTCCATAGGCTTACTGTATAATGTCACAAATGTTAACCAAGCTTTGTGTAGGTGTCAGGTGCTGTCGTTCCATCGTTGAATCGGAGAGGGACAATCACGTATGCCGCAGCGGCTATGTGATTTTTTAGGTTTTAGCGTCTGAAGTTTGCACAAGAAACGGACTCCCGAATAAGGGAGCCAGAGGAAAAAGAACATGGCTGAAGGTACAGTGAAGTGGTTTAATGACGCTAAGGGTTTTGGGTTCATCGAGCAAGACAACGGTCCGGACGTATTCGTCCATTTTTCAGCTATCACTGGCGACGGCTTCAAGTCGCTGGCTGAAGGCGAGCGCGTCAGCTTTGACGTGACTGAAGGCCCTAAAGGCCCGCAGTCCGCTAACGTGCAAAAAATCTAAGCAGATTTTTTACGCTTGCATTTGAAAATAGCTCCGCGGTTTTCCGCGGGGCTATTTTTTTGTCCAACAACCTCTAATTTAATTTTCGTCCCAACCGGAGTAGTTACGCAGCAGCTCACAGACTATTTCAGTGCATTCATGATCGAGATTAAAAGTCAGACCGCTTAGTGATATATGGCTGTCGATACGCTCTGCTAATTCCTCAACCCAGACCGGGTCAAAAAAGCTGACCATCGCCGCCAGAAATTGTTCTTCACCACAGCTCTCCTCGGTAAAGGCTTTTTCCACCTTTTCATGCAGCGGGCGTAACTCTTTTTTGTCTTTGGCATTTTCCAGAGAACCGGGGCCGAATAGCTCCGGACCGATGAATTCGATCCCCTGCTTCCAGGCAGTCAAAAACCGTTGGTGTTTCTCCTCAGACTCTTGCAGAACGTTCAGCACATTATCCTTGCTCATTACGCGCCCCTGTTTTTGTCCTGAAGGTATTAAACCTATATTCAATCTTACCTTAATATTTTTGTTTTGCACTTTTAGGGGCCGGTTCCATTGCGGTGATTCTGGAACACTCATTCATTAAATTCTGCTATACTTTCGTCCTTGTCCATTTATTTCAGGAGGAGCTTGCCATGGAATCATTTCTGAACATTCTCACCGAGACGGTTAACCCGATGTCAAAGCCGGTCGGGGTCAGCCTGATTAATGATGTTGCACATATAGAAGATAAAAAAATCCGTGTGCGCGATGAGCGGCTGGCTGTCTGTCAGCAGATTGCCTATAGCCGGCTCTACGGCTGGTCAACCTGGTGTGACAGCAGCAGTAGTCATTGTGTGCTCGGTGCCGCTTGTGTCGGCCTAATTGAACCGCCGGAGCGGGTGTTGAGCGGTGAAGTGAATTGCGGGGTCTATCAGCAGGATCAGACGGCCGCGTCGGATATGCAACGAAAAATGCCGAGACTGCCAGTCGGCACGGCCGGGCTTTTGACCTATCCACTCTCGCGTCCGGTCGACGGGATGACGCCCGACGTGGTGGTCCTGTATGTAAATACGGCGCAGGCGATGCGGATGATTCAGGCGTTTCTGTATGAATCTGGCGGTGAGTTCACTATGAAGTCGTCGGGTGATGCCGGGGTCTGCTCCCGGGCCGTCGCTCAGGTGGCTATGACCGATGAGCCGACTATTGAAGTCCCCTGTATGGGTGACCGGCGGTTTGCTTTGGCTCAAGATCACGAAATGATTGTCGGTATTCCGGCTTCGTGGCTTGAGCGCACCGCTGCTGGTCTGGCGGCAACCCATAAGGCCGGGATCCGTTACCCGATTCCGTTCCAGATTCCTTCGTCCTGTCACTTGCCGCCAACATTTATAACCGCCGATAGTGATATCTGACGCGGCATAATGTCGTTTTTTCTGCTATCATGTTGTCTTAATGAACTTAATCTGACGCTATTCGCGAGCTGACCATGACCGAGACGAATTGGACCCCGCCCGAGTTACTGAAAATGTCGGGCAGTTACTGGAGCGCCTGCACCCTGCATGCCGGGGTTAAGCTAGATCTGTTCACCCCGTTGAGTGCAGCACCGGCCACGGCATCCGAGCTTGCGCAGCGTGTTGGCCTGAGTGAGCGAGGGGTGTCCATGTTGCTTGACGCATTGACCGCGCTCGATCTGCTGCAGAAAAATGACGGTGTTTTTAGCAATACACCGTTCGCCGCGGAGTTTCTTTCGACAACGTCGCCTAAATATCTGGGGCATATTATTAAGCACCATCACCATCTGGTCGAGGGTTGGGCCCAGCTCGACAAGTCGGTGCAAAGTGGTGAACCGGTGCGCAACCGGGTCTCACATGAGCCGTCTGAGTCTGAGCGCGAAAGTTTTTTGCTCGGGATGTTCAATCTGGCGATGATGCTGGCACCGAAAATTGTGCCACAGATTGATCTGACCGGTAGGCTGCGACTGCTCGACCTCGGTGGTGGACCTGGAACCTATGCCATCCATTTCTGTCTGCAGAATCCGGAATTGCAGGCGACGATCTTTGATCTGCCGGCCAGTCGAAAGTTTGCTGAAAGCACAGTGGCACAATTTTCCATGCAGGAGCGAGTCGATTTTCAGGCGGGTGATTTTCAGCAAGATGAGATTGATGGCAGGTATGATGTTGCCTGGCTGTCGCATGTTTTGCACGGTGAAGGCGAGGCCGGTTGCAGTAATATGTTGCAGAAAGCCGTGGCAGCTCTCGAGCCGGGCGGTCTGTTGCTGGTGCAGGAGTTTATCCTGGAAGATGATCGGGCCAATCCGGTCTTTCCGGCACTATTTTCATTGAATATGTTGCTCGGTACCGCTGACGGCAAGGCTTATAGTGCAAGTGAACTTACAGCTTTGTTGCAGCATGCCGGTCTGGACCATATTGAGAGGTTGCCGCTCGATCTACCGAATGGCGCCGGAGTGATGATTGGGCAACGGCCGGAATAGTTAATCGACAATCACAGGCTTATTTACATGCCAATAAATAAAAAGGGTAGTTATGAATAAAGATCTCTATGTTAAAAATCTGGCACCAGACATGACCGAAGATGACCTGAAAAAACTTTTTTCAGTTGTCGGACGGGTGCAAACTGTAACTCTGGTCACAGACCCGAAGCCGGGACAGGCTAAAGGTACGGCCTATGTCACTATGTCGAATTCGGATGAGGCTAAATCGGCGATCAATACTCTGGATGGCACCCGGTTTTTAAAGAAAATTATCAAGGTGGTGGAATCGACGCCGAAAAGGCTCGGTAAACCGACTCCGATTCCAGCAGCGAGAAAGAAAAATCGAAAACCAAAAAGGAAAAGCGGGTCATGAACATTTCCATCGAATACTGTACGCAATGAAATTATGAACCACGTGCTGCCGGTCTGGCAGCAAAAATGCGACAGGAATTTTCCGCAGTGGTCGAATTGCTTCCATCGGCCGGCGGTGTTTTTGAGGTGGTGGTCGACGGCAAACTGATCTATTCAAAAAAGGCGACCGGTGAGTTTCCGGATGAAGCTGTGTTGTTGCAGGATTTGCAAAACTGATGAAGATTATCGATCTGCGTAGCGACACCGTAACCCAACCGACCGAAGCGATGCGTAACGTGATGTCGGCGGCTCCGGTTGGTGATGATGTCTATGCGGAAGATCCGACTATCAACCGGCTACAGGAGTTGGCAGCCGAGATGACCGGCAAGGCAGCCGGGCTGTTTCTGCCGAGCGGCACCATGAGTAATCTGGTTGCGCTGCTGGCGCATTGCGGTCGCGGCGATGAATACATCGTTGGCCAGCAGGCGCACACTTATAGGTATGAAGGTGGTGGTGCTGCCGCTCTCGGGGGAATCGTCCCGCAACCGCTCGATTTCGAGCCGGACGGCACGCTGGCTCTGGATAAAGTTCGGGCAGCAATCAAACCGGCCGATCATCACTTTGCTGTTTCACGGCTACTCTGTATCGAAAACAGTCAAGCCGGCAAGGTGTTGCCGCACGCTTACCACGCAGCCGCCGCCCGGTTGGCGGCCGAGCATGATCTGATTCTGCATCTCGACGGTGCTCGCCTGTTCAACGCCGCTGTAGCCTCAAAAGTTAAGCTCGAAGAGATTACCCGGTATTACGACTCGGTTTCACTCTGTCTTTCCAAAGGTCTCGGCGCGCCGGTCGGTTCAGTGCTGGTCGGGTCGGCTGAGCTGATCGACAAGGCGCATCGTTGGCGCAAGATCTGTGGTGGCGGTATGCGTCAGGCCGGTATCGTAGCCGCAGCGGGAATCTATGCTCTGAATGAGAACGTTGAACGATTGGCGATCGATCATGCCAATGCCCGCAATCTGGCCGAAGGGTTGCGGGAGATCGAGGCATTCAAGATTGATATGCAGACCGTGCAGAGTAATATGGTGTTTATCGACTGCGCCCAGGAACTGCAGGATGAACTTATCCCTTACCTGCGTGAGCAGGGAATTCTTATCGGTGGTTACGGTCAACTCCGTCTGGTTACCCATCTCGATATTTTGACCACTGACATCCCGACTATCATCGGTTGTTTTAAATCATTCTTTGCCCAGTATAGCCAGATAGG